>JAZDEE010000001.1:0-2375 GCA_043809065.1 Candidatus Omnitrophota bacterium
AATCCGTAATGGAAATAGCGGGAATCCGGCCCCAGTTTTTCGCAGACCTGCGCCACAAAGGCCACTATATCATGGTGAGTTTTCTCTTCTATCTCCTGAATACGGGCCGGATTGATTTCCGCTTTGCTTTTAATGTTGAGCAGCGCCTGCTGAGGAATTTTTCCCTCCCGGTGCAATACCTCGCAGACCAGCAGTTCCACCTCTAACATCTTGCGGAATCTATTTTCTTCCTCCCAAACCTGTCCCATCCGGGGAAGTGTATATCTGGCAATCATTGACCGCCCTCCTTATCATTTATAGAGAAAAAATATTATAACAAATATATCCCCGTCCGTCAACCGGGTCATTTTTCGGTTTACCGGCATAAAGATGAATACGGGCAGTAAGGGCATTTGTGCTCGGGGTCTTCATCTGCCTCAAAAACCATATCCGGGCGGACAATCTCATCGAGGATGAAGGAAAGCGCCTTAAGACAGGCAGCCAGATTCTCTTCTTTCTTTTCCGGAGCAGTTTTCCGCAGATACTCTTCTATTTCGCAGGTACGCAGGAAATAAATCGCGGCGCGGACATCCCGCGTCTTTAAATGCTCCCGGCAGGCCCAGATATAAACAGGCAGTTGGAATGATTTAACCGCCTTTTGGATTTCTTTCCGGCAAAATTCAAGATTATCCAGATTCACCTTAGGCGTTTCCGCGCCGCCGGTCTTATAATCAATCACCAAAAACGAATCCCCGGCAAGCTTGTCTACCCGGTCAACTCCGGCAGTAAAATTAAATACACCGGACCGGGTTTCTATCTTCCAGGGGATTCTTTTTTCCAGCATAATCACTTCATCTATATCATTTCTTTGTTTTTCACTCTCCAAGAATTTTTTCATCCGGTACCGGAGAATATTTTCCAGAATAAATGAATCAGCCTTCATCTTACGGCTGAATTCCTGTTCGAAGAGCTTATCAAATTCAGCAAAAAAGAATTTTTCAAACCTCGCGTCAATTACGGGTTTTCTATTCATAAACACTGTGTATGTTTTCTCCAGCAGCCCATGGACAAATGTCCCGACATCCGCGGCTTCCGGTTCGTCAATCAAATCCTCTTTTTCCTCAAGGCCAAGGCAATAGCGGAAATAAAACGCAAGCGGACAGGAAACATACATATTCACGCTGGACGCAGAAAATATCCGTTTCTTCAGCGATTCAAGCATATCATTCGTCTTTTCGGCAACGGCTTTCTTAGGAAGCGCTTTAATGCTAAAACTGTAAAGCGGGATTTTAACCACCCCGACTTTGCCCTGCTTCTGTTCCTCTTTCCAGATCAGATCCTCCAGAAACCGGCTGCGGATAGTTTCCCGGTCTTCACGGTATATAAGATACACGTTTTCTGCCGCGCTAACCAGGCGGGTAAACTGATAGCGCTGGGTCTCCTCCTCTTTCTCCAGGCGCTCAATACCTAAAGAAACCATCACATCGCGCGGAATAAGCGGCTCATAAATCCGCAGTTTCGGCAGAATAGTTTCATTGACATCCATCACGATAACATTCTTAAAGGTAAGCGAACGGGTCTCCAGGAGCCCTAAGACCTGCATGCCTTTTAAGGGAGAACCGGAAAAAGAAATCATCTCACTCTCGAGCCGCCGGGTAAAAATCCTAAACATCTCTTCCTGGGAAAATTTCTCCCGGCTGAATGCCGCGCCGCGCAGTTCCTCAACCAGTTCCAGAGTCTTTTCGGCCGCCTTTAAATTCGGCGCGTATTTTTCCAACGGGCTTTTTTCCAGCAGAGCCAGAATCATTTTTTCCGCCGCGGCGGAAAATTCATAAAAATTGCCAATACCCTCCCAGCTGCCAAAAACCAGCTCATTGAGTTTTTGGAAGGTCTGAGCTATATCCTCAAAGCTCGCCTGAATATCCATATGTTTTAAGGTATCCCGCGTCTCCTCAAGCAGAACGCGCAGTCCGGCAATTTCATCCAAATTGATAAATAGCTCTCCAGCAAGCTCGTTTTCAATAATACCGGTCAAGACCTCTTCCGCCTTATGCACCGCAACCCTGCTCACACCGGCGCTGACAATCTCCAGGTTTTTTAAAAACGGGTGGCTTAAGACCTTCAGGTAATCACGGCTGTAATAAGAGCTGCCTTTACACGATAGCTGGGCAGCAAAGATATCTTGAAAAAGCGAATAGACCGAACTTCTTTTAAGTGGATAGCCGATAGAAACATTAAAATCAGAGCCCAATGAAGAAATCTCCGAAAGCAACGGCACCAAAGCATCAGGATTGGCAAGCAGAATCAACGTTTCTTCAAGGTTTTTTATCTCTTTGAGCTTCTCCCTTAATATGCCAACCTGTGAATGCATGTCAAAGCCGCGGTAAAAATTAATC
>JAZDEE010000002.1:0-12936 GCA_043809065.1 Candidatus Omnitrophota bacterium
TCTATAGCCGCTCCTTCCCGCAGGAATTCCGGATTAGAAGCCACATCAAACTGCTTTTTCCCGCGGGTATTCACCTTAATCGTATGTTCCACCCACTTGCCTGTTTCCACAGGCACAGTGCTTTTTTCCACGATTAAACGGTAGGAAGGCATCGCCAGGGCAATTTGTCTGGCCACACCCTCTATATCGGTAAGGTCTGCCTCGCCATTTTCTTTGGGCGGAGTGCCCACAGCGATAAATATAACAAAAGACTTTTTTACTGCCTCTTTTAAGTCCGCGCTGAAGAAAAGCCTGTTTTCCTGAACATTTCTTACCACCATTTCTTCCATTCCCGGTTCATAAAAAGGCATGATGGATTTTTTTAAATCCGCTATTCTGTTTTTATTATTATCCACACAAATGACCTGATTACCCAACTCAGCAAAACAAGCGCCGGTTACCAGTCCAACATGTCCCGCTCCCACGATACAAATGTCCATTTCCATTCACTCCTAAGAATTTTCACCTGACCGAATTCTGCGAACCCTCTTTCGGCCGATGATAGCTTGTCCCAAATTCCATCGGCATTTCCGGGAAAGCCTTCATGCGAAAAACAAAATATATACTTTCCCCTTCACCCTTTGAAACGTTATAGAGAATCTCCGACGTCCAACAATGTAAATCACGCACTATTTTATACTCCTGCACCCTCATATCATTAATCTTTTTCAGGCCATTAATATATCCCTTAAACATAAAACGTTCGTATATCCCAAAACTCCACAACGGAGTAGGATTAAAGGACGTTTCCAAAATAACCTCACTGTGGCTGTCACAGCCATAACGATATCCCATACCATACTTAAATTTATCACCGCTGTCGGTATAAAAATCAAGATTAAAGCTCTTAAATTTGTCCTGCAGATGGTCATAGTTAGTATCAAATTCTAATGCCAACCAATTAAAGGGAGTAAATTCCACATCAAAGGTAACATCGGAAAACTTACTCCCGGAAGGAAGGCGATAATCATAACTTGTAGTAATTAACAGACAAAGCAAATCTACCGCCTCCAAATTACCTTCCGCCATATCAGTAGATATCTCCGAGGAAACTTTTCTCTTGGTCTGCAGCTTATTTTCCAAAGAAAAATTAAAACGATCCAGCCTCTCGATGCTATCTATTCCGTCAAATTGCACCAGTTTTTCCGACGCAACTGTCGGTCTATGTATATAACTATAACCTATTTTGGGAGCAACTAAATGCCTTAAATTATTAATGTCGCTGCCCCAGAAACTTGTGTTGACATTGAATATTCTATAGAATTTCGTTTCAAAATCCACTCCCGTATAAAGCGCCCCCCTTAACCAGTCATGATCGCCATACTTATCCTTGGTATAATACGTTTCCCTTCCCCCTATGTACGGCGTAACATTTACAAAACCTATTTTAGACACATGTTTTATCTGATTATAACTATCAACTCTTACCGTGTCTTCATCTATATTACTGGGACTGGCTTCTTTCTTATCCAAATTAGCAAAGGAATTTTCCGATTTCCAATAAAATTTGGAATCCTCCCCGCCTATCTGCACATCAGGGATATCCAGTTTCAATTGCGGCTGATATTCAGTACAGGAAAAGACTTTATTAAATCTTTTTTTCGCTAAAAGGTTAAAATTATAATAACTGCCCCATCTGCTTAAGGTAAGATACGACTCGGGACTGGATTCCCTTTCATAGTCATTTTTATAAAAATAATCCTTTAACATAGTCGTATCACTTAAGCCCCAATATTCCAATCGTAAATCCGTGCGCGGGTCAACCTTCCAGTTGTGCCGGGTATGGATCATATATCTTTCTTTTTCGTGGGTAATACGCGGCTGTTTCCAGAAATGTTTGCCCTCCAATGTCCTTTCGTTCATATAATATGTCTTGAAAAAACCTTCCCCAAACCTGTTCGTTGTGTAATAGTTATCAAACCCGCTGGCCACATCCTTTTTCTCTCTATAGTCCAAATGCAGCAGGCCTTTAAGATACTGATTGAATTCATAACGCCATCCGGTAAGAAAATATACTCCCCAATCCTTATCTTTGCCGGGAAGAATGGTCACTCTCGGCCGGGTGGGTTTCATATCATAACTGTAATAAGGCAAATAAAACAAAGGGATATCCCCCACATAAATAATCACATTGCGCATTATTACTTTATCATTAAGGAACATATCCGCGCTTCTGGCCATAATACGATAATGCGGCTCAGCCAAATCACAGGTAGTCATATAACTTTTGCGTGTGCTGATTTTATTGGGGCCTTCCTTAACGGCATAGGGCGTTTTCCCGTATATCAACTGCGAAGAAAAATTCGCCTGCTGAATCACTCCCGAACCGGCATCAAAATTATAGGTGGCTTTTTCCCCCGACAGCACCGAATCTTTTTGATAAACAACCACATTCCCCTCAATAATACCCTCTTTTGTGGCTAAACAAATATCGGCTTTATCTCCGTTTATTTTCACATCGCCATAAATAATTTCCACGTTCCCTGCCGCGATAAGCCTCTGTTCCTGTTCTAAGAATTCCACTTGGTCGCCATTACAGAGAATAGGAGGTTTTTCTTCGGTTTGTTCCGCGCCAAAACACAAAGAACAGAAACCCATACTCAGGAAAAAAATCAAAGTAAACAAATATTTCATTGAATTATCCCTTTTTATCCTAAAAAGCCTGTTCCCGGCAGGAAAGGTTCTGCCAATCCTGCAAAAATCTGTCTATGCCAATATCCGTCTGAGGATGCTTCAGGAGTTTTTCCAAAACATTAAAAGGAATGGTAGCGATATCCGCGCCTATCTTGGCCGCTTCCAGCACATGCAGCGGATGTCTTATGCTGGCCACAATAATCTGCGTGCTGTATCCGTAATTGCTGAAAATCTGCTTGATTTCCTGCACAAGACGCAGGCCGTCGTGGCTAATATCATCCAGCCGGCCAATGAACGGACTGACAAAAGTAGCGCCGGCCTTGGCCGCCAGAAGCGCCTGAGTGGGAGAAAAACAAAGTGTAACATTCGTCATAATCTTTTCCCGGCTTAGAATCCGCACTGCCTTCAGTCCTTCATAAGTCATCGGAATCTTAACCGCGATATTCTTGCCCAGCTTAGCCAGCCTCCTGGCCTCTTCCACCATCCCCGCGCACTCCAGGCTGAGCACCTCCGCGCTTATCGGCCCATCCACAATCGCGTATATCTCTTTGATCAATTCGGCAAAGTTCTTTTTTTCCCGGGCTATCAGTGTAGGATTAGTGGTCACCCCGTCCAATATACCCCAGCTGGCTACTTCTTTAATCTCTTTGAGATTGGCTGTATCAATAAATATTTTCATTCCTGCTTTCCTTTAATAGATGTTTTCGGCCCGTTCCCCGAACAAGCCCCGCAACCTGCCGACAGGCAGGGAATACGAACTAAACAATACAATTTTCAGTATCTTTGTTAAAGAAATGCACCTTTTTCATATCAAAAACCAGGTTCAGGTTCTGATTAAGCTGCGGCCGGTCGTGCCCGCCTACTTTGGCGATAAAAGTAGACTTTTTACTAGGCACAACAAGATGCAGATATACTTCTGAACCTAACGGCTCAATAACTTCGCATTTGGCAATAATACAATTGTCCGCGGAAGCATCCCGGGCGAATAATTTGTCATATATATCCTCCGGCCTGATCCCAAATATAATTTCTTTACCTGCATATATCTTTAGGGCCGCGGTCATCTTCTCATTTACCCTCACGCGGAAACTTCCTTCATTAAAAAACAATTTCCCATTGGTCATCTCAATGACGCCATTAATAAAGTTCATTGGCGGCGAACCTATAAAACCGGCCACAAACTTATTAACGGGATGATCATAGAGAGCCATCGGATTGGCAATCTGATGCACTACCCCGTCTTTCATAACCACAATCCTGTCGCCCATAGTCATGGCCTCGATTTGATCGTGGGTCACATAAATCATCGTTGCCTGCAGTTTGTTATGCAGTTTTATTAATTCCGTGCGCATTTCGACCCGACGCTTCGCGTCCAGATTGCTTAACGGCTCATCAAAAAGAAAAACCAAAGGTTTACGCACAATTGCTCTTCCCACTGCTACTCTCTGTCTTTCCCCTCCAGATATTCCGCTCGGTTTTTTTTCTAATAATTTGTCTATTCCCAAAATAAGCGCGGCTTCTTTCACTCTGCTTTGAATCTCGGATTTAGAATATCGGCGCAGTTTTAATCCAAAGGCCATATTTTCAAAAACAGTCATATGCGGATAAAGCGCGTAATTCTGAAAAACCATGGCAATATTTCTATCTTTGGCCGGGATATCGTTCACCAGCCTGTCCCCGATATAAACCTCTCCGCGGCTTACCTCCTCAAGACCGGCAATCATCCGTAACGTAGTCGATTTTCCGCAGCCGGAAGGCCCGACCAACACTAAAAACTCTTTATTTTCTATCCCCAGGTTCACCTCCTTGACTGCCCAAATATCCGGAGGGTATATTTTACTGACATTTTTCAAACTAACCTGCGCCATTTTTCCTCCCTTATAAAACTATCGCAACCTATTCTAATTAGTCATCCCGCAACAGTCTCTTGACGTCAAATAATTCAATATTAAACTTAATCTGTCTTTCAGGTCGTTACGGGAAACTATCATATCCACTAAACCGCGCTCCAGTAAAAACTCCGAACTTTGAAATCCCTCCGGAAGCTTTTGCCGGATGGTTTGTTCAATTACCCGCGGTCCGGTAAACCCAAGCAGGGCTTTGGGCTCAGCGATAATCAGGTCGCCCAAAGTGGCAAAACTGGCCATTACCCCGGCCATAGTAGGATTAGTCAGCACAGAAATAAACAAAAGTCCGGCCTGATGATGCCGGCCAAGCGCGGCAGATGTCTTCGCCATCTGCATTAAAGAAAGCATCCCTTCCTGCATCCTCGCTCCACCGCCCGAACCGGAAACAATAATCAAAGGCGTTCTATTTTTAGTGGCCAGCTCCGTAATACGGGTTAATTTCTCACCTACCACAGACCCCATTGACCCCATCATAAATTGGGAATTAGTCACCCCCAGAAGCACATTTTTACCATTTAGCGTTCCTTCCCCTACCACACAAGCGTCTAAATGATGGGTTTTCTCTTGTTCCTCCTGCAATTTCTCCGCGTAACTTCTTGGCCCCTGAAAACTAAGCGGATCTATAGGTTTAAGACTCATTTCCAATTCTTTAAAACTGCCTTCATCCATTAACAAAGCTATTCTTTCTTCCACAGTTAACGTAAAATGGTAATTGCATTTCCGGCAAACCTTGAGATTTTCCTCCCAGGTTTTATGGTAGATCACATCCCCGCAGTCAGCGCATTTGATCCATAAGCCTTGAGGGATATCTTTCTTCTTGACCAGATTAACCAATGTGTATTTCGGTTTCCCGAATAACGGCATAATACCTTCCCCGCGTTTTTTCCTGGGTTGCAGGCCCAATATTTATTTATCCTCAAATAAAAGGTTAAGCACCAACCCCGTAAGCACTTTGGGATAAAAATAAGTGGATTTATGCGGCATTCTTTCTCCTGCCTGAGCAATCCTTCTAACCTGAGCCAGCGTAGTAGGACAAAGAAAAAAGCTGATCTGATATTCCTCGTCATCAACTAATTGCGCCGCCTCCCGGGCATCCCGGGTATAAAAGATGTCGCCCTCCCGCGGGATTACCGCTAAAAGTTTTTTGATAATAACCTCGTGCAGAATCACCACGTCCAAATCTTTCTGCAGACTTTTTATTCCCTCGCGCGCGCAGAGAGTACGGATGTTTTTTAATTTCAGTCCATAACATCGGCCGCCCGGCAAATAAACCCCAAAAATACGCGCGGCGTGTTTCACGCGCAGGTAAGAAAACATATCTTCTCTGCCGGTAAAACTCCACACGGTAAAATTTTTTTCTAACCCCTGAATCAATTCCTCTGAATTTATTCCCCCTTTGACTTTGAGCGCTCTATGAGTAGGCAAAATAGTCAGCCCTTTATCAGAGGTGCCCGCCAGATAAGTCATTACATAATCAAAAGCCGCTCCAGACAAAGGCTTATTTTGCCTCTTTTGCATAAAATATTTATATTTTAAAGCGGCTTCGTAACGATGATGGCCGTCGGCAATCAACACCTGTTTGCCCTTAAACAATCTTTGGACCGCGGATATGTTTTTTTCTTCTTCCAAACGCCAAAGTTTATAAGCGATTTTATCCTTTTCGAAAACAAAATATGGACGGTGTTCCTTTTTCCATTTATTCAACAGTTTATTCAACTCTCCCCGCTCATCGGGAAACAATCCAAAGATAGGGCTCAGGTTTGCTTGCACGGCTTTGGTCAGTTCCAGACGGTCGCAAACCGGTTGAGAAAAAGTATTTTCGTGCGGCAGCACGGTATTTTCTTCCGGGGCCTCCAATTTCAGCCGCGCAATAACTCCGGTGCGGGATTTCTTTCTGCCGTTATGCAAAAAACTCTGCGTGCAAATATAAAGGCTTTCTTTTTTATCCCGCTGTAAAATGTCTTGACGCAGCCATTCATTTAGAAATTCAGCCGCCCTGGTATAGCAATTGTTCTTATCGTTATCGGCAGGATATTGTTCGCCCAGGATAAGACGCACAATATTATTGGGATGAAGGGCGTAATAGGATTTCTGTTGGACAGGAGAAATCACATCATAAGGCTCTGTAACAACCTCACTGATATTTACTTTTTCCGGGTTATAAAGAACGCCCTTAAATGGACGAATATCCGGCATTAGTTCGACTCTTTTTAAGACGTTAAAGAAATGGATAATTTAATGTGTTATAAAAAACTGCCCTAAATAAGCGCCTATTCCATCGGCAACGACATCAAAAAATTCCACATGCCTTCCGGAAATAAAGTGCTGATGCCATTCGTCTGTTATCCCATAGAATAAAGCCGCGGTTACAGCCCA
This sequence comes from Candidatus Omnitrophota bacterium, assembly GCA_043809065.1. Lineage (GTDB taxonomy): Bacteria > Omnitrophota > Gorgyraeia > JAFGHF01 > JAZDEE01 > JAZDEE01. The sequence continues at coordinate 6,957 of JAZDEE010000002.1, forward strand.
AATTCGGAAGTGCCTTTTTAAGTCTTTACGCGCGGAGTTTTTAACGGCGCGGGCAATTAGGCAGCTTAGTATAGCATATTCCGCTAAATGAATCAACTTATCCGCGCAAAAAAAATCTAAAAAGCAGGATGCGCCAAAAGGCAGGGAAGACAACGAGGACTGATAAAAGATAAACGCCGCGTAAATATATACCGGCATCCAAAACTTAAAGAAATGCTTCCAGCGCGGGCTGTCAGGCATTGTTATCCAACGCACAACCTTTGCACGCCCCTTGTTTACCGGAAGCCGGGCATACTGCTTCCGGCTTGGATTCCTGTTTTTGCTTTTCTTTGTATTCCTTACTTCTGTAATCGGTGCTGTAGAAACCTGAGCCTTTAAAAATAAAACCCGCCCCGCTGCTGATTAACCGCCGGGCGTCTCCCTGGCATACAGGACAATTCTTTACCGGTTGTTCCGTGATCTGCTGGAATACTTCAAATTTGTGCGCGCATTTTTTACATTCATATTCGTACGTCGGCATTACTAATACACCTCTTTTCTTTTCCAATACGAGACCTGCGGACAGGTCACGACCTGTCCCTACTTAAACAATGTTTTCAATTTTTTTATAAAAGACTGCCGCAGGGGAGTAACCTCTTCTCCACAGGCCTGGGCAAATTCCTGAAGAAGCTGTTTTTGTTTGGCATTGAGCCCTTTAGGCGTCTCTACCATTACTTTTACCAGCTCATCCCCCCGGCCATAACCATGCACATCGGGCACACCTTTACCCTTGATGCGGAATATCTTACCGCTTTGCGCTCCGGCAGGAAGATTCATTTTTATTTTTCCCTGCAGCGTAGGCACCTCTATATCCGCTCCTAAAGCCGCCTGAGGAAAACTAACCGGCACTTCACAAAGCAGGTCATTACCATGCCGTTCAAAAATCTCATGCGGCCGGACATAGATCGCAATGTAAAGGTCTCCCGCGGGACCACCTTTTATACCCGACTCCCCCTCGCCGCTGATGCGCAGTCTCACGCCAGTATCCACTCCGGGAGGGACTTTAACATTAATGTGTTTTTCTACTTTGAAGCGGCCGGCCCCCTGGCATTTAGAGCAGGGAGTCTGAATAACCTTCCCCTCACCGCCGCATCGCCCGCAGGTGCGCGCGATGGTAAAAAATCCGCCCATGGTGCGCACTTGTCCCGTGCCCTGGCATTCCGAACAATTTATTTTTTTCGTCCCGGGTTTTGCCCCTTCGCCCTTACAAACAGGGCATTCCTCCTGGCGGAAAAGATTGATGCTTTTCTCTACGCCATTAGCCGCCTCCTGCAGGGTTACCTCCAAGTCAGCTTCGATATCCGCTCCCCTGCGCACCCTTCCGCGGCGCCGGCCGGAAAAAGCAAAACTGTCCGCGTCCATACCGAAACTGCTGAACAAGTCGGTGAAATTTCCAAAGATATCTTCCAGGTCGCTAAAATGCGTAAAGTCCGACCACTCAAATCCACCGCTGCCTTTAAACGCGCTGCGTAAACCTTCATGCCCATACTGATCGTAGGTGTTCTTTTTCGCCGGGTCACTGAGCACCTCATAAGCTTCGCATATTTCTTTAAACTTTTCTTCCGCTTCTTTATGATTGCCGGGATTTTTATCCGGATGATGCTTAAGCGCGAGCCGGCGGTAAGCGCGTTTTATCTCATCTTCGCTGGCGCTTCTTTCCACTCCCAAAACTTCATAATAATCCCGCTTGGACATATCGTTTCCTTACCTGCTACATTTATATTGTGACATAAAACTAACTGCAATACAACGGTCCCAATGCCGAAGTTTTTCGGCCCGTTCGGGGAACGGACCCTACGAAATACGGTCCAAACGGACCAACGGACTTAACGGACTAACGAATAACATCATACTCCAATTCAGGCCGCAAATAACTACTTATCTTTTTTATCTTTACCGTCGTCCTCAACCGTATAATCGGCATCTACGATGTCTTCGTCCTTTTTCGACTCCTTTGAGGGACCCTGATCTTCTCCTGGTTCGCCTGAAGAGCCTGGCGCTTTTTGTTTAGCCTGCGCGTCTTTATAGATTTCTTCCGCCAGTTTGTGCGAGGCCTGCATCAGTTCATCCAGCGCGGTCTTAATTTTAGGAATATCGCTGCCTTTCACTGCCTCTTTTAATTCAGCGAGTTTCTTTTCCATCTTCTCTTTTTCATCCGCGGAAACTTTATTGCCGAACTCTTTCAGCGATTTTTCCGTGCTGTATATCAAGGTATCCGCCTGATTACGCACCTCTACCTCTTCTTTTTTCTTGACGTCTTCCTCGGCATATTTCTCCGCGTCCTTGACCATCTTGTCAATCTCTTCCTGGGAAAGCTTTTTGGGAGCGGTTATCCGGATAGACTGTTCCTTCCCGGTGCCTAAATCCTTGGCGCTGACATGAACAATACCATTACGGTCAATATCAAAGCCAACCTCAATCTGCGGAATCCCCCGGGGCGCGGAAGGAATCCCCAAAAGATCAAATCTGCCCAGCTCCACATTATCATTAGCCATCTGCCTTTCCCCCTGCAGCACCCGGATTGTCACGGCAGTCTGGTTATCCGCCGCGGTAGAAAATATCTGGCTTTTCTTCGTAGGAATAGTAGTGTTTCTCTCAATCAATTTTGTGCATACTCCACCCAGAGTCTCAATGCCCAAAGAAAGAGGAGTAACATCAAGAAGCGTAACATCTTTAATGTCGCCTTTAATAATAGCCGATTGAACAGCCGCTCCCATCGCCACGCATTCCATCGGGTCAACCCCATGTTCAATCTTTTTACCTACGTAGTCTTCCACAAACTTCTGCACTATCGGCATTCTTGTCGGCCCGCCTACCATAATAACCTTGTGGATATCGGCAGGACTCAGTTTGGCGTCCCGCAATGCCTGCTCCAGCGGTTTGCGGCATCTTTCCACAATAGGACTAACCAGCTCTTCCAACTTTGCCCGCGTAATGGCCATAGTTAAATGTTTCGGCCCGGAAGCATCCGCCGTAATAAACGGCAGATTGATATCCGTGTTTAACGTGCTGGATAATTCTATCTTGGCCTTCTCGGCCGCTTCTTTCAGCCGCTGCACCGCCATCTTGTCGCCTTTCAGGTCCAGTCCGGTTTCTTTTTTAAACTCAGCAGCGATATAATCTATGACCACCTGGTCCATGTCGGTCCCGCCCAGACGCGTATCTCCGTTTGTGGAACGCACTTCAAACCCGGATCCGCCTTCCTTCTCATGCCACATCTCCATAATAGTAACGTCTAATGTCCCGCCGCCTAAATCAAAGACCATCACTTTTTGTTCCTGCCCGGCCTTATCCAAGCCATAAGCCAGACAAGCCGCGGTAGGCTCGTTAATAATCCTCAACACCTTTAACCCGGCGATTTCACCGGCATCTCTGGTTGCCGTGCGCTGATTGTCATTAAAATATGCCGGGCAGGTAATTACCGCCTCATTGACTTCTTCCCCCAAATAAGCCTCGGCATCCTGCTTTACCTTTTGCAGAATAAAAGCGGAAATCTGCTGAGGGGTAAACTTCTTATTAAAAACTTCAAATTTATAATCCTCACCCATTCTTCTTTTGGCCGCGGTAATCGTTCCCTGCGGATTGATTGCCGCCTGCCGGCGGGCCGGCTCACCCACTAGACGCTGTCCGTCCTTGGTAAAGGCCACATAGGAAGGAAAGGCCTTTCCTCCACCCACAGTTGTCCCTTCCGCGCTGGGAATAATAACCGGTCTTCCCCCTTCCATTACTGCCGCCGCTGAGTTAGAAGTGCCTAAATCAATTCCAATAACTTTAGCCATTTTATTACCTCCTCGCTTATAACATTTAACAATAATCACCAAACAAAGTCGCAACGACCTGTTCGGGGAACAGTCCCTACAAATATTCTCTATTTCTTATCTTTCAAAATATGTTTAGCCTTAATCTTTTTTAGTTTTTTGGGCCACCTTTACTACTGCCGGACGAATGAGTCTTTCTCCCAGGATATATCCTTTTTGCATCTCTTCCACTACGGTATTCTCCGGGTATTCATCCGTCTCAATATGGGAGATGGCCTCCTGCCGGGCAGGGTCAAAAAGTTTGCCCACACATTCTATCTTTTTCACCCCGTTTTTTTCCAGAAGCTGATGCATTTGTTTGAGAATCATCTCAACCCCCTGATGCAGGCATTTGAAATCTGTCTGGGCCGTCGCGGACGCGAAGGCCCGCTCAAAATTATCCAGAATCGTAATCAACTCATACATCAGTCCTTCATTGGCAAATTTTAAAAAGTCCTGTCTTTCTTTTGCCGAGCGTTTTTTGAAATTCTCGAAGTCCGCGTGCAACCGCAGCAGCTTATCAAAACATTCCTGTTTCTCTTTAGCATCTTCAGTAAGTTTTTGGTACTCCTGCACCGGAATATTCATTTCCGGCAAAAGTTTGTGCGCGTCTGTCTTTCCACTTTTAAACATGGTAAAATTCACTTCCTCCAATCTTAGCTGTAAGAATCGGCAATCCGTTCACCTAAACTTTGGGCGATATATTTAACTGTAGAAATAACCCGGGAATAAAACATTCGTCTGGGCCCGATTATCCCTAATGTCCCCACCGTTTTGTTCCGGCTTTTAAAATTAGAGATTACCAGGCTGCATTCCCGAAAGTCCGCGCAGGCGGTTTCCCGGCCTATATGCACTTTAACGCCGTCATAATCTAAGGCGTCTTTCATAATTAAAAGCAACGGCCCCTGTTTTTCTAAGCTTCTTAAAACCCCCTGCAGCCTTTGGGCATCCTGAAATTCCGGCTGTTCCAATATATAACTCGTTCCGGAAAAATATAGTCTTTCCCGATCAAAACTGGCCAAAGTCAACTCTAAAATCTGCTTCGCCATTCTAATCAAAGGGAAAAAGCTGTCCACGGGAGACAAACACTGCAGCGAAATACGCTGCTGGATAGCTTCAAAACTCAAACCGGCGAATTCTTCATTAAGAAAATTGGCAATCCTGGGCAGTTGGCTTTGCTCTACATCACCGGGCATCTGCACGAGCGCCGTTTTAACTATGCCTTCATTGCTGACTAATACTACCAAAAACTTCTGCCCCGGCATAGGAACAAACTCCAGCCGCTTAAACAGAATCTTTTTCAATCCGGAAGAAAAAGCCACTGCCGTATATCCGCTGCAGCTGGCAAGAATAGTCAAAGTCTGCGGCAAGAGTTCGTCAAAGACCTCATTCTGCAGGGCATAACGTTCCTGAATCAACTCTTTATCTTCAGGAGTAAGCTGTTCAACCTCCAATAAAGAATCAATATAATAACGATATCCCTTATCCGTAGGAACCCGTCCGGCGGAAGTATGCGGCTGAAAAACCAGCCCCTCATGGTCTAACTCGGCCATTATATTCCGAATAGTCGCCGGGCTAATCTTAGAACGGATTTTCCGGGTCACCGCTTCTGAGCTAACCGGAACAACCGTTTCAATATAGGTTTCTACTACAGCCTGTAAAACTTCCTTTCTTCTTTTGTGAAAATAAGTTATATCCATTACCGTTACCCTTTTTAGCACTCACCATCACCAGAGTGCTAAGAGGTATATTGTAACATAGAATTATTTTTTGTCAAGTATTCTCAACCCGTCACAAATACAGGCTATGAGCAGGAATCTTGTCTGTTTGTTAATGAAAAAGGGACTGTCGCGAAATACCATTTTACTGGATAAGAGTATTTCGCGACAGTCCCCCATAAACTAACCTGCTAAAGTCAGCCGGCATCCTTTGCCCGCGCTGTGGGCAAAGCCATCCTCGGAGTACTACCGCGTGTCTTTCGATTAAAACTGCTGCTCGTTAAGATTTTCTTCCCCGGCTAATCCCGATTTTTGCTCTTTGGCCAGATATTTCTTCAGCAGATTCCTGGTCTGAACCCCTACCGTCCCATCTATCTTCAAGCTATTAGCGCTCTGGAAATCTTCGATAGCTTTCCTGGTCTTGGG
>JAZDEE010000003.1:0-9516 GCA_043809065.1 Candidatus Omnitrophota bacterium
TAACACATTTTTGGCGAGGTGGTTAAAATGGAGTATTTAAAGAATAGTGATCCGGAAATTTATAATTCTGTTCACTCGGAATTAATCAGAGAACGCGGCACGATAAATTTGATTGCCAGCGAGAACTATACTCCCCTGGCGGTCTTAGAGGCCCAGGGGAGCGTGATGACTAATAAATACGCGGAAGGTTATCCGGCCCGGCGCTGGTATGATGGCTGCGAATATGTGGATGTTGCCGAAGACCTGGCTAAAGAACGCGCGCAGAAGCTGTTTGGCGCCGAATATGTGAATGTGCAGCCGCATTCAGGCACTCAGGCGAATATGGCGGTATATTTTGCTATGCTGAATGTGGGAGATACGGTTTTGTCTATGGATTTAGCCTGCGGAGGGCATCTTTCTCACGGTCATCCGCATAACTTTTCCGGCAGATATTTCAATATTGTCTCTTACGGTGTCCGGAAAAGCGATGAACAGATAGATTACGAACAGGTGGCTCGGCTGGCCGAGAAACATAAGCCGAAGATGATTATTGTCGGGGCATCAGCGTATTCCCGTCTGCTGGATTTTGTCAAGTTCCGCGCTATTGCTGACAGCGTGGGGGCGTTTGTTTTGGCGGATATTGCCCATATCGCCGGCCTTATCGTGGGCGGACAGCATCCTACCCCATTTCCTTATATAGAGTTTGTGACCAGTACTACCCACAAGACCTTACGCGGCCCCCGGGCAGGGATGATCATGTGCCGCAGACAGTTTGCCCAGAAGATAGACGCGCAGGTCTTCCCCGGAATTCAGGGCGGACCGTTGATGCACACGATTGCCGCTCGCGCAGTGGCCTTTAAGCTTGCGTTTACGGAGGAATTTAGTGATTATCAAAAACAGATTGTACTCAATGCCCGGAGGCTGGCCGGTGAATTACAGAAAAAAGGATACCGGATTGTTTCCGGCGGTACGGATAATCACCTTTTGCTGGTGGATCTGCGTTCGAAAAATATCACCGGAAAGGATGCCGCTTATGCCTTGCATCAGGCTGGCATTGTGGTAAATAAAAATTTGATTCCTTTTGATCCGCTTGGCGCCAGTTTAACCAGCGGACTGAGATTAGGCACGCCGGCTATTACTACCAGGGGAATGAAAGAGGAAGAAGCCGCTCAGATTGCCTGTCTGATTGACGGCGTATTATCCTCGCCGCAAGACGAGAAGATTATTAAGGCCACTCGGCAGGAAGTAGCGCGGCTTACCCGGATGTTTCCGTTATATCCGGAATTGGGAGACAGAAACCAGTAACCAGAGTACAGAAACCAGATGAAAACAAAAAACGACACTCGTCCCTCGTGGGATGAATATTTTCTGGAGATTGCCGGCATAGTTTCCAAGCGGTCTACTTGTTTACGCCGGAAAGTAGGCGCCGTAATTGTCAAGGGCAGGCGTATTTTAGCTACAGGATATAACGGCACTCCTACGGGAATAGAGCATTGCGGGCGCAAGGGATGCCTGCGGGAGCGGTTGAAGATACCTTCCGGACAGCGGCACGAACTTTGCCGCGGCCTGCACGCGGAACAAAACGTGCTTTTACAAGCGGCTCTTTATGGAATCAGCGTTCAGGACAGCACGCTTTATGTGACCAATCAGCCGTGTATCATTTGCGCCAAGATGATTATTAACGCCGGCATTAAGGAAATAATTATTTGCGGCAGTTATCCGGACAAAATGGCCCGGCAGTTTTTGAAGGAAGCCGGCATAACCGTGCGCAATGGGGAAAGAAACCGGTAACCAGAGTACAGAAACCAGATACCGGAAAAATTACCAGCAGGATTGGGGCTTAACCGATTCTCAATATTTATTTTTTTGTAGAGACGCAAAATTTTGCGTCTCTACGGTTTTTTTTCTAAAAACCGGTTATTTTCCGAATAAAGTGAGAAAATAATGAAGTGTCCTTACTGCGGAAGTCTTGCTGACAAAGTGGTTGATTCCCGGCTGGCTGCCGGAGGCAGTTCTATCCGCCGCCGCCGGGAATGCCTTAAATGCCGGCGGCGGGTTACCACCTATGAACGTATTATTGAAGAAAGCCCGTTAATGGTAGTCAAGAAAGACGGGCGGCGGGAACCTTTCGAAAGAAAAAAAATCCTCAGCGGACTGGTGAAGGCCTGTGAAAAAAGACCGGTGAGCAGGGAACACCTGGAACAGATGATAGATAAAATAGAATGTTCCCTGCGGAAAACATACCGCTCAGGCGCTGCCCAGGCGGGCAAAAAGGAAATTCCCTCCAAAGAAATCGGAGAAATGGTGATTAAACTGCTGCAAAAATTTGATGAAGTGGCCTATATTCGGTTTGCCTCAGTTTACCGCCAATTTAAAGACGTCAGCGAGTTTATGGCGCTCTCTAAAAAAATAAAGATATGAATCCGGCACAACTTATAAAAGATACCCGGTAACCGGTACAAAAAAATAGGGACAGCTACTAATTTTTAGAATAAGAAATTAGTAGCTGTCCCTATTTTTCCACCGCATACTGCCAGCGGAGGGTAGGTTATATATTTGTTCTGTTGCAGGAGTCTTTTCGTTTCGGATAAGGTACAGGGAGGTTAAAATAGTAATTGCAATATGTTAATTATTGTTGTAGAATGTTAACCGCAATACGATGTAAATAAAGATGTTATGTAGTGCAATGTTAAATGTCCAACTAAAGAATGGTAAATCTTATGGAAGCTAAGTTTAAGCATTTCGATCTGAAGTTATTAGAACCTGCCTTTGGTTCTAAGTTAACGGACCTGATTATTGAGCTGGATTATCTGCGTAAAAAGAAGCTTGGCGGAACTACTCATCCCCGCATCTTTTTTCAGCTTAAAGAAATTTTTCATATCCTGGAAAGTATTGGTTCAGCACGCATTGAAGGAAATAGGACGACAATCGCTGAATATATTGAGGCTAAACTTCACGATGAGAACACTACTGATGAAAAGATTCGCGAAATCCGGAATATGGAAAAAGCTATGGATTTCATTGATGAAAATATCCGGCACTATCCGATTAATCGGATGCTTGTCAGTGAACTTCATAAAATGGTTGTTGCAGGGTTGCGTCCTGAAAGAGAAGGCGACACGGCGCCGGGTGAATACAGAGTGCAAAATGTGCGAATTGCCGGGTCTGGCCATTTGCCGCCAGACTATACTCAGGTGCCGCAATATATGAATGAATTGTTTGAATTTATCCAAAAAGATGCGCCGGCAAAGTATGATCTTTTAAAAACAGCATTGACACATCATCGTTTTGTCTGGATCCATCCGTTTAGAAACGGCAATGGCAGGACGGTACGCCTTTTTACTTACGCGATGCTGGTTAAACAGGGGTTTAATATTGATGTGGGTCGTATTGTTAATCCTACAGCCGTCTTTTGTAATGATCGTCAGAAATATTATGATTTTCTTGGTCAGGCCGATAGCGCAGAAGAAGCAGGACTTTTAAATTGGTGCGGGTATGTGTTAGGCGGCCTGAAGGAAGAAATCCAGAAGATTGACCGTTTGCTTGATTACGATTATCTTTCTAAAACAATCTTACTCCCGGCCATCGAGTTTTCCCTGGAGAGAAAGGTAATAACAGATATAGAAGGCAAAATTCTAAAGATTGCTGTTGGGAAGCAGGTATTCCATGCCTCGCATATTCGCAGTATTATGCCGGGTAAGATTCCCGCGGAAATCTCTAGAATTTTACGGCGGCTAAGAGAAAAGAAAATGATTATTTCGGCAAAAGAAAGCTCACGCAAATATCTGATGAGTTTTCATAATAATTATCTTTTACGGGGTATTATCAAGGCGCTTGGGGAGAATGGATTCCTGCCGATAAAGGACTAAAATGGGAATCTGACTCCGGGAATAGCAAATCTGCCCGTATACCGCCAGCGGATAATAAGAATAAGGACAGTATTGGGAGGGTCGCAGACCCTCCCGGTATTCTTTTAAAAATAGGAGGATTAGAGAGGATGAAGATAAGTTTAGTTTATATTACTACCAAGGATAAAAGCGAGGCCAGAAAAATAGCCCGCCAATTACTGGAGGCGCGGCTGGCCGGGTGTATCAATATTATAGACAATGTAAACTCAATGTACTGGTGGCAGGGGGATATCCAGGATGAACAGGAAGCGTTACTTATTGCTAAAACCAAAGAATCTTTGGTAGAAGAATTGATGGAAAAAGTAAAATCTTTGCACAGTTATTCCTGTCCCTGTGTAATTTCTTTACCGGTTCTGCAGGGAAATAAAGAATATATAGACTGGCTGGAAAAAGAAACGAAATAGGCGGTTGGTTGTGACGGCGGCATTTATCATTATACCAAATCATATCTATGAAATAATTCCTGCCTGGCCCATTAACAATTTATTCCTATGAAAAAAGAGTCAATACATTGTGAACTACTGGAGGCAGGGAAGGTGCGCTGTCTGCTTTGCCCTAACTTTTGTCTTTTGAATAAAGGCGAAACAGGCCGCTGCGGGGTGCGCAAAAACTTCAATGGGCGGCTGTATTCCTTAATTTATGGAGAAGTCGCTTCCCTGGCCTTAGACCCTATCGAAAAAAAACCGCTTTACCATTTTTATCCCGGCCAGGCGATTTTATCCCTGGGGACAAAAGGCTGCAATCTTAAATGTCCCTGGTGCCAAAATTGGGGTATTTCTCAGGACCTGAGCGCTCCTACGGAACAAATGACTCCGCAGGAGGTAGTGAATAAAGCTAAACAGTTAAATTCCTTTGGCATTGCCTATACTTACAATGAGCCGTTTATCTGGTATGAGTTTGTCTATGATACGGCAAGACTGGCGCGTCAACAAGGCCTGAAAAATGTTTTAGTCACCAATGGTTATGTTAATCAAAAACCGCTGGAGGAAATCATTGATTTTATTGACGCGATGAATATAGACGTCAAGTCTATGGAGGAAGAGTTCTATCGGAAATATTGCCAGGGCAAATTAGCGCCGGTTATAGCCGCTTGTGAGTTTTCGGCTAAAAAATGCCACGTAGAAATTACCAATTTGGTTATTCCCGGGCTGAATGATAAAGAAGAGAATGTTGAAAAGTTGACCGACTGGATAGCCGGTAAGTTAGGAGAGGATATCCCCCTGCATTTTTCCCGCTGTTTTCCCGCCTTTAAAATGGATTCTTCTCCTACACCGTTAGAAACACTACATAAAGCTGAGGCCATCGCCAGGAAAAAACTGCGCTATGTATATTTAGGTAATGTGTGATGAAAAACCTGGGATATTAGCCCTCTTGTAAAACCCGGGGAAATAGTGTATACTTACTAAAATAGTAGAAAATAGGGTTAAGTGTATGTTTAGGCGGGCGCTCAATAAAAAAGAGCGCCCTTTTTTGTATCCTAATCCCAAGAGAAAATCATGAAAACATGCTTAGTTAGGAAAATAGTGTTTGTCCTGGTATCAGGTATACTGTTATGCTTCTTGGATAAAATAACGTTTGCTTTTGATTTGGGAAAACTCGTTGACCCGGCAGGTATAATGCCTAAAGAAGTCCGGAACTTTGCCAGAAATAACCCCGGGGTAACTACAGGTTTTTTGACTGGGGGGCCTTTTGCAGCCAGCGCAGGCCAGGATATGTCTACGATGTTTAATCTTATGAAAGAAGTGGGGAACTTTGCTAAGAGTTACCCCGGAGTAACTACAGGGCTTTTAACCGGAGATCCTTGTTTAGCCAGCGCAAGCCATAATGCGTTTACGATGTTAAATCCTCATTCGGAGACTAAAGGATCGGATGCCTTTTTTTCCGGCGCGTTTTTTCATGACCCTGCTGGATATTACTCTACCACATTTTTATCTGGAGCCAGCGGAGAACCGCTTAACATGAAAGGTTTGACAAACTATAGTATGCGGGTCACTGCGGGAACGACTCTGGGGGCGGCTTCGGGGGCTGCCAGAGGATGGAGTTATGGCGGGCCATGGGGCGCGTTAGGCGGGGCGCTTACTGAAGGCTCTATAGGAGGGTTGGCGGGTTCGCTTACTTCGCCTCAAGCTAAGCGCTTAAGTAATGATATGGTATTGGGAATTGACAGCCTAAAACAATACGGTCTGTCAAAAGATGTGCTGGACTTTCACAATGCCTCCTGGGAAGTTGGGCACGAACACACCTTTGGAGCAGATCTATATAAATTAAACGCCAGAATTGGGTTAAACTGGGCCGGAGCTGCCGGTAAGATGGCCGGAGAACGCTTTGGCCCATCAGGGATTGAACAACTTGAAAAATGGGGTATCCCTTTTCCTGGGATATTGAACCCCAAATAACTATATATATTTAAGGACTATTCTTTGGTTTCCGCGTCAACATTGCTGACTAACTTAGCGTTGCGTTCCAGATTAAGCAGCCAAACGTTGAGCGTGGATTCTTTTTTTCGTTCCAAAAGACCCTGGGCGAATTTTTCTTTTTCCTGAATAAATTGTTTTTCGTCAACAGGAATGATTCCCTGCAGGGTTAAAATACAGAATCCGTTGGAAACGGCAATTAATTTACTGATTTCCTCCGGGTTAAGTTCAAACGCGGCCTGAGCAAATTCATTACTTTGGCCGATCCCGGAAATATAACTTGCCCGGGTAAATTCACCGCTCTCTTTAACCGTTAATCCCAGTTTTTCCGCGGCTGCTGCGAAAGTCATATTTTGCGCGCGCAGCTTGTTCAGCTCGTCTAAAAGTTCTTGGCCTTTTTTCTCCGCCATTTGCCAGGACTGCTCGGCAATGACTTTTTTCTCGACTTCTTTTTTAATCTCTTCTAATCCGGGGAGATGCGGCGCTTGTTTTGCTTTGAGCTTCAAAATAAAATATCCTTTAGGCGTGGTTACTACGTTGCTGATTTCGCCTTCGGTAAGAGAAAACGCGGTATTGCTAAATTCGTATGATAACCCTATATCCGGGACAGTATCTTGCGTGCCGAAGAAACCGGTTTCTTTGATTTCCAGTGTATTTTTTCCGGCTACATCTTCAAAAGAACTGTTTTCTTCGCCAAACTGTTCGCATATTTCCCAGATGCGGTTTCCCAGTATGGAGCGGGTTTTTTCCTGCCGCAATGTTTCCCTAATCTGCTTTTTCAGTTTTTCGGTCAGTTCCGCCAGGGCCTGACTATTTTCGGGAGTTTTGCCCGGATAGTTTTTTTGATAATAATCCTGGATCTCTTCTTCAGTAATATCCACAGTCGGGGCATCTTTGTCAAAATATAAAGCGATATATTCTATATTTACCTGTTCGGGCTTTTTGAGTTCATTTTGATGATTTTGGTAATATTGGACAAGTTCGGCATAAGCCGGCTGGATTTGTTCGGCAACCTGCGCGGGCTCAATTAAGACATAAGATGCCCGCGCCTTTTCATTTTCGGCCCTATATGCCGCGGTAATTTCTTCGTCGGTAAGACTTAACGAGGCGATTACCTTGCCCATCAATTTCTGGATCTTGATTGTCTCCCGGATTTGTTCTTCAAATTCCCGGGGACTGGTATGCAGCGAATAATTTAATAACGCGGCGTATCTGTTTTTATCAAAGGCGTCGCCTTTGTGGAAAAGGGGCATTTGGGCGATTAAATCGATCACTTCCTGGTCGGTGACCTTGATTTTTTCTTTTTTAACTTCCGCCAGCAGGATAAGGCGCTGCCAGGCCTCTTTTTTTAAATCAAGGAGTTTAGCTACCCGGCTGAAGGCGTCGCCATATTTTAATAGCGCCAGATTATGGCAGGCTGACAGGCTGGCCTGATAGTCGGGAAAAGATATTTTACGGCCAAAAACTATCCCCGCGTAGTTAGGCGTATTGCGTGACCTGAGCAAACTACCGCTGCCCCAGAGGACAAAGGCGGGAATGACCAGGATGGCCAGGCCCCACATAATCTTTTTTGTATTTTCCCGTTTGCGCAAAAAAGTCAACATCGTTTTCTCCTTATTGAAATATTACCCAATAATAGGGATATATGCTGTCACTCCAAAAATATTTTTCCGTATAGCGTATTTTACCTTAAATACAAATTCCCCGCAACTTTAATCTTTCAATTGCAACTTTACCGGCCATATATTATAATAAACCACATGATACAGATGTAAATGTTCAAACTATTGTAAGAGGAGCGCAGGATGAAAGTGAAAAAAAAACGCAGCGGATTGACCCCTGTTCATATTGAAGCGTTTGATTTGGATGATGCCTGGTTTCAGTGCCTATCCCGGATTCTGGAACAAGGGTTTGTCTATAAGATTGACGCGGGCAGTTATGCCGGGCAAAGGCGTCTGGAGTTTGACTTTGTATCAATTCATATAACCAATCCGGCCCATCAGATTATTCCCATCATGCCTGAGGGCGCGGGGATTCCCGCGCCTACCAGTATGGAGTATATCCAGCAATATCTGCAGTATCTTGTAACCAGCAGCAAAACCGAAACAGAAGACTATACTTATGGAGAAAGGCTGGTGGATCCCAAAGTAAAGATACCCGCTGATAACAAAGATATGATTAAAGAAATGCCGCTGCAGTGTAATCAGATCGAGGAAGTAATCAAGCTCTATAAAACCAGGGGCTTCGGCACTAATCAGGCGGTGATGGAGATTGGCATGCCTTCTGATATCAAACTGCAGGACCCGCCGTGTCTGCGCATTATTGATACGCGGGTGCGCTATGGCAAACTGCATTTTTTCTTATATTTTCGTTCCTGGGATCTCTGGGGCGGATTCCCGTCCAATCTGGGCGGACTGGAACTGGTCAAACAGTACATGGCTGAAGAGATAGGCGTGGAAAATGGAGAGATCATCGCCTGCTCGAAAGGCTTGCATCTTTATGAATATGTATGGGAACTGGCTAAGCAGCGGACGCATAAATATGATTTGCAGATAAAGTAACCCTGTTAGGAAAACAACGGCCCGTGCATTATGAAGTTTATCAAGAGGATTTATTATCACGATACGGATTGCGGCGGTGTAGTATATTATGCCAATTACCTGAAATTTTTTGAAGAAGCCCGCACGGAATATTTAAGAGCCAAAGGGATAGACCTGGAAAAGCTTTCCCGGCAAGGTATCCTGTTTGTGGTTAAAGAGGTCTCCATTGGGTATAAAGCCCCTGCCCGCTACGCGGACAACTTGGAAATTACTACTAAAATAGAACAGCAGAAAAAGGCTTCTTTGCTTTTTCTGCAGGAGGCTTATCGAGATGCCGTTCTGCTGGTTACGGCAAAAACTACGCTGGTTTGCGTTAATTGTGATTTCCACCCCATTATTATCCCTCCAGAGTGCTCCTCATCACTGGTTCCCGAATAGTTTCAAGAGGGTAATTTATCGTTTCGCAACTCTTTCATCTTCAATATGTTACGTTTTCTTAAAAAAAAATCAATTAAAACGTCCGCTTTCCTTGATATTTGCCGTTAGATAACGTAGAGGGGGGAAAAACAAGGATGTGAAAGATGTCCCGCGAAGATATTAAAGATATTAAGGTTGACCATATTGTTGATTCTCCCGAATATAGCTTTATTTGTGTTACTATTAACCAGCGGGTGC
>JAZDEE010000004.1:0-8864 GCA_043809065.1 Candidatus Omnitrophota bacterium
TTTAGTGACTGTGCGTTCAAGTATATTTCAGATTATTGTGACTGCCCAGGCCTTACAGAACGGCCAGCCTGCTGCCGAGAAACGCATCCGTGCCATTGTTGAACGGTAGACACGAATTACCACGAATTATATACGAATGTTTACGAATATTTATAACAGACAGCCGCGAGGGCTGTCCCTACAAATAAAATAATCATGAAAAAATGTGTAGGGGATGGGCTTGCCCCATCCCGAAATAACGTTTTTCTTTTTTCAATAATAGCGCTGCTGATGTTACCTGTAACCACTTTTGCCGAAAATATGGCCGGCGGCAGTTACCGGGTTAACCAGGGGGCGTTTAATTTCGGCGCGATAATGGGGATGACTTCAAACAATTATAATATGAATGGTATTTTAATTCCTTTTGCAGGATTAATGAGCAGTTCGCTCTATGGAATATACGCGGGAGCGCAGGGACTAAACGCGATTCCGCAGGTTACTATAGACAATTATAACGATAGTAAGCCGGTGGACGATGATACGCCTACGCTGCAGTGGATATATACCGATAAGGATAACGATTCCCAGAAAAAATATCAACTGCAGGTGACCCGCACGGATTTTTCTTCGCCGATAATTGATACCGGCGTAGTCAGTTCGAATGTCAATTCTTATACTACTTCGGTCCTGCCTTATACAGAAGAAGAGACCGGATTCAAATGGAGAATAAGGGCGCATGACGGTTTTGACTGGTCCGGCTGGAGCCAGGCAAATAACGGTTTTATTCTGTCTAAAGCCGCAGTGGTGATCAGCAGTCTGGCTGCGTTGACTGCCCCCGGGGGAAGTGTAATCGAAGCAAGTGTCTGGCAGGAGGATAACGACCCGTACTTTTATTGGAATGAACCGCCAGCCGGGATAGAACTTTCCGGTTACAGTTATTATTTGGATACTCTGCCGGATGACACAATAGACACGCCAAATACCCATTATCTTTTTGAAGACGATAGTATAACCGATGGTACTCATACATTTTATGTGCAGGCACAGCAGACTTCCGGCGTATGGACAGAGGAGGTGTCTTTTAGTCTTTGGGTGGATGCTACGCCGCCGTCCGCGGGCAGTTTGTTTCCTCCGGCGGGATCAGTGCTGTCTAATGATGTCCCGCAGATAGGCGCGCTTCTTGCCGACTCAGCCAGCGGCATTGACCCGGATACTATCGAATTGAAAGTAAATCAGGCTTTGGCAGAGGTTGTATATGATACCGACAGTGGGGAGGTAAGTTTTGTTCCTTCTATTCCGTTGAGTGAAGGAGGAAACGTTGTTTCTCTGTCTGCGCGCGATAAGGTGGGCAATCCCAGTGTGCCGGTTACCTGGAGTTTTACTGTAGATACTCAGCCGCCGCAGGGGACCATTGTAATTAATAATAATGATGTAATGACTAATACGTATATTGTCACCTTAAATCTTTCAGCCCGGGACGATACCTCGAGTGTGGTGGATATGATGCTTTCCAACGACGGTATTTTTGATACGGAGGTTTGGGAGCCGTATGTGTCTTTACGGAAGAATTGGGCGCTCCTGCCGGTTACCGGAGTGAGAAGCGTGCATGCGCTGTTTAGGGATCAGGCCGGGAATGTTTCGGAGGCGGTGACAGACCAGATTAATCTGGTCATTGTGGCTCCGCAGACTTATATCTTCAGTGGTCCTTCCGGCATTATCCAGTCGCAGGATGCCGAATTTACTTTTGGGGCTTCCTTGTCCGGGTGCCAATTCAGTTACAAGTTTGATAATGAAGATTGGTCTGATTGGTTCTCTGCTGCGTTTGCCGCTAAGACAGCTCTCCCGGAAGGCAATCACTATTTTATCGTCAGAGCGGCTTGCGATTTGAATAAAGACGGTCAGCTGCAGCTTGATGAGGTGGACCCCACGCCGGCGCTGCGGGTGTGGACAATAAGTGTCAGCGGCGCGCTTAAGCCCATGGGTAAACCGGAAAAGCCGATTAAATACTGGCGGGAGGAATAATTCCTTTGTTTTGCTTGTTTTCCGAAAGGGGTGAATTTATTATTTTGTAGAGACGCAAAATTTTGCGTCTCTACAGCCATGTTAAAAATTTCTTGACAAATATATACAAGTAGTATATAAAGGTATTAACAGCTATCAATATCTATCAAACTGCTTTAAAATATAGTAAAGACATACAGGTGTAACAAGGTAGTTCCTATGGAAAATCTTACACAATATTATTCGGCAGAAGAGGCGGCCAGGCTGTTGGGAATATCCAAACAGACCTTAATTCGCTATGAGCATAAAAAGATTTTTCCTAAAGCTAGAAGAAACGCAGTAAATAAATGGCGAGAATATACGATACAGGATTTAAATAATTTACGCCGGCTTTTAGGCAGATGAGTTTTATGATGCGCTTTTTCAAACCAAAACAAAATACGGCTGTTGGCTTGGATATCGGCAAAGACTCGATTAAGTTAGTTGAGCTTAAGCGGCAGGGAGAGACTATTACGCTGACTAAAATGGATTCAGTAAAGATAGCTGATTCCTCCGGCGGGGTTTCCCAGATGTCTGTCCAGTTGCTCAAAAAGACAATCACCGGTCTGTTTAACAAAAACCGCATAAAAAACAAAAAAGTCATTCTGAATATTGACGGCCAATCTGTATTCCTGAAATTTTTGGAGGTCCTGCCTGTAGGCCGGGAGAAATTGGGAAAAACCATTAAATATGAAGCGCAGCAACAGATTCCTTTTTCTCTGGCAGAGGTGGAGTGGGACGCGCATTTATTTGTCCCCGGCCTTGCCGATAGGCCCTCGGCTTCCCTCGGCTTCGCCGAGAGGCGAGCGCCGAGAGGCGAGCAGGCGCCGGCAGATGGGAGCTCATCAGTCCGCCGTGTACTTTTGGCGGCGGTAAAGAAAGATAAGCTGACCGGCATGCGGGAATTGATCAAAGAAAGCGGACTTTTGCCGTTATCTCTGGAAGTCGGTTCGTTAAGCTTATATAACTGTCTCGCGTTTAATCAGGATTACGCGGAAGATAAACTGAATGTAGCTGTCAACATAGGGGCGCGCGCTACGGATATGCTTGTTATTGAAGGCGGGAGATTCTGGATGCGTAGTTTTGCCGTAGGGGGGGATAATTTTACCGAGGCCTTAAGCAAAAAACAAAATATAGACTTTGCGGCAGCGGAAAAAATAAAACGGGGAATCGCTGTAAATTCTGCCGATTCCCAGGGAGTTTGGGATTCGATACTGAAGGATTTGCAGGGAGAAATCAGCCGTTCTCTGGACTATTATGATTTCCAGAGATTGCAGACATCTTCTCTGCCTGAGGAAGGCAGCGCTGTCCACTCTAGAAAAATTGAACAGATTATTCTCAGCGGAGCCGCTTCGCAAATGTCCGGCTTAGATAAATTTCTCTCGGAAGCTTTCTTATGCCGGGTGCGGGTGGCGGAGCCATTTAAAGTTCTGAAAATGGACGCGGAACTTAAAAAGACTATTTGTGCGTCTCAAAAGGCTTTATTTACCCAGGCTGTAGGTTTAGCCTTGCGGGGTATTGGCGCTTCCTTTATTGATATTAATCTGCTCAAAGAACACATAAAGTCCGCCCAGACTATCCGCCGGAAACTGGTTTATGATGCCGGTTCTATTATCCTGACATTAAGCGTTATTTTAGGTGTTTCCGCGTTTATGCGCCAGGAGTATAAAGCAAAAAGCCTGCGTCTGGAACGGCTTAAACTCCAGTTAAATTCATTAAATATGCATCAGCCGCAGGTGCGTGAGCTATATGATAAGACAGTTTTCCTTTCCTTCCAGTGCAATCTTTTGCAAAATTTGGCAGTAAATAGGTCATTATGGCTGGAGGGGTTAAAAGAGTTCACCCGTATCCTCCCGGCGAATTTATGGATTACCGATTTTTCCGGGACAGGTTCTTTTGATACTGCCGCGGGGAAATATAAGAATGCTTTACAGATCGAAGGCCGGGCAAGCACGTATGATGAAGTAAACGATTTTGTAGCTAAATTAAAATCCTCCCGGATATTCACAGAAGTTAAACCTGTTTCTTCTACCTTTATTGAAGAGGCAAAAGACGACGGCGCCGGAGAGGTAGTAAAATTTTCTATAAGTATGGAAGTGAAGAATCGGTAGGGGGGCAGGCCTTGTGCCACTGCTGCCGCGTTATGTAGGGGCACAGCACGCTGTGCCCAATTTCCGCTGGATGTAGAGACGCAAAATTTTGCGTCTCTACAAATAGGATAATTATGTACAAACATAAGAAAAATTATACAGGTAAAGGCCAGATAAAACAATTTAGTGTAGTTTTTTTGGTTTTGCTGGTGCTTTATTTTGCTTTAATCCGGCCGTTAGTCCAGCAGGGGGTAAATGTACTGCAGAAAGAAATCGAGGAAACAATAGAGCTTTTACAGGCGTATGTGTCTAAAAAAAGTGATATTGTCCTGCCGACAAAAGAGGTTTTGCAAAACTTCCAAAAACAGCTTAGCCAGCAGGAACAAAACTATACTTTACTTAGAAACTTTATTGATCCGGCAAAGGAATATCTGCCGCAGGGTGCGGTGGAGCCGGGTTTGTATTTTATTGAACAGCTCCATATTGTTACAAAACGGCTGCAACGTCAGGCGAATTCTTTGAAAATCGCTATCCCGGAGAGTTTTGGGTTTAGTAAAGAGATGCCGGAAGATACGGGAAACGTAGAATTACTTCTAAAAGAGCTTGATGTAGTGGACAGGGTGGTAACGTTGTTGATGGAGCAGGGAGTAAAAGAGGTGGCGCTGGTAAAATCGCTGCCGGCAGTAGAGGTTAGAGATGAGAAAAAAGAAAAACTGTTTTACCGGGAGTTGCCTACGCAGTTGAGTTTTCTTTGCGAATCCAGTACTTTAATAAATTTTCTTTACCAGTTAAAAATTTTTTCTCCAGTAATATTTGTTAAAGAAATAACCGTAAAAAGAGCGGGCGGAACATCCCTCGAGGTAAAAATGTTATTAACCAGGTTTGTAATTTAATACGAACGAAGTTAATAAATTTACATATAGAGCCATTTTTGTTTTTGGGAGATATAAAGCAATTAAATCCGAAGCACGCCAGCCAGAGGCTGGTCCGCCTCCGGCGGAAAATCCGAAACACGAAACAATGTTCAAATTTTCCAAATACCAATGACCCAAAACAAAAATTTTCGGGTTTTGAAAATTATAAAATTGGGACATTCGGATTTGTTTCGAATTTCGATATTCGAATTTCGTATTTAAACTGTAATGAGACTAAATTCGTTTGTATTAGGGATGGGGTAATGAAAGAAAAATATATCTTTTATACATTGTTGTTTTTTACCCTGGCATTCTTTGCCGCGAATGCAGCCGGCAGGAAAAACAAGGATAGAGTGGCTTGGGAAGAATCGGCAGTGGAAAGAAAACTTAAACAGGCTGCGCCGCAGGTGTTTTCTTTGGCGAAAAAAGTGAATATAGATCAGGTACAGGACGTGACTTCTTTTGCTTCTTATGAAACAATGCTGGCCAGAAGTCCGTTTTTTAAATTCCAGCTTAAGGTATCTCCTTCTTATCCGCAGGAAGGGAAAAAAGAGACTTTGCCGGTTCCGTTACTGGAGGACAAAACTCCCCAGTTTATTTATAAAGGCAGAATTGCTGCCGCAGGACGGCTGGCTGTACTTATTGAGCAGGCCAGAGATGGGGAGGTTTTTATGGCCGCGCAAGGGGAGGAGATAGAGGGATATAAAATTCTTGACATTACTGATAGCGAAGTGATATTATCAAATCAAAAGGGAGAAAAACTTGTCTTGCCTACCGTTGAGTCTATTCCGTAACCCTGGTACGTGACCGAAGAGAGCTAACCTGTCCGCCTGCCTTGCCCGACGCAAGTTGAAGCTGGCCTAAGACAGGTATTTTGATATAAAAAGATTAACGATGTCCGCCATGGTATAACTAATGCGATATTCGGGTTAAAACTTTTTTATGCAGGAGGGGGCGCCTGCCGTAACTTTACCACTATTATATATTAGCGAGGAAAAAGACAGAATATGAAAAGGAAAAGTTTAAAATACGGAATTCCGGCTGTTTTTATTCTATACGCTGTTTTTAATCTTTTTGGAGGAAAACTGTGTGCGCAGCCGTATAATGAGGCAGTAAAGGAAGCTATAACGACTCATTATGACCGGGGCAGAGATTATTTTTGCCAAAAAGATTATATGGCGGCAAAGGATGAGTTTGAAAAAGTTTTAGCGCTTACTCCCGGACATTCCGGAGCTCAGTGGTATCTTAGCATTATAAGAAAGGAGCTATGCCGGCAGCAGAAGAGTTTTTGGAATTGTTTAGAAGGGGCTAAATGGATTAAAGGGCAGGAAAACAACCGGGAAGAGAAGCTTGAATCTACCTTGACTACTATTGAAAAGGAGCTCCCCGCGGAAAAAGCGGATGCAAGCCGGCAGAGAGAAAAAGAGAAGGCCGGACTGGTAAAACAAATGGAAGAATATGAGTCTCAGGCCAATAAAGCATCTGAACATGAAAGATTGGCCGTGCAGAGAATTGCCGACTTAGAGCAGGAAAAACAACATCTGGAAACAGATATTAAAGAATATAAACGACTGCTTGCCTCGGGGCGACCGAGGCAAGCAGTCGAAAGTTCTGAGCCGGAACAGCAGATTTCTCCGTCTCAGCGCAATTCTGCTCCGAAGGAGCTTGCTCGTTTGCAGCAACTGGAAAAAGAAAAAGAAGAATTAAACGCGCAACTAAAGAAATTGCGTCAGGAGCAGGAAAAACAGTTGAAAGTTGCCGGGATGCGTCAACAAGCCGACCAGGAAGAGCTATCCAGACTGAAAAAAGTAGAGGCGGAAAAAGAAAAGTTAGCCGATCAGATTAGCCGGATACGCAGTGAACAGAAGGGCCAGTTACAGGAAAAACTCGATGAATACAAAACAGCTTTACGCGATAAATTTGACCAGCAGATTATACAGCTTAATCAGCGGCTCTCTGAATATAAAGATAAATTGGGCCAGATGGCAAAAGAAAAGGAAGAACTGGAAAAACAAAATCAAAATGCAGATATGCAGAATCTTCAGTTGAGCCAGATCCAAAAAGAAAAGGGCCGATTAGAAGCGGAATTAAAAGCTATGCAGCAGGCACAGCAGGCGCAATTGGACGGAGAATTGAACAAATACGAAGATACTTTTAAAAAGTATGAGCTTTCGTTACGTAATAACTTTGAACAAAAAATTGATGAACTTAATGCTAAAATAACAGTGTACGAAAATAAACTCAAAAAATATGAAAATGAGCAGGGCCAGGTGCAGGAAGAGAAAAACAAGCTGGAAGAAGAGCATGTAGATACTGAAAAGCAGAATTTGCGGCTTGAAATGATCGAGAAAGAAAAAGAAGAAATGCAGGCTGAACTGGAAGGATTGCGCGTAGAACAAAAAGTCTGCGTGCAAGATGAATTAAAGAAATATGAGCAGGCTCTGCAGAATACACTGGCACAGAAAGAATATGAGTTAGAAGAGAAAATTAAAAATTTTGAAAGCAAAATAGCGCAACCCCGCCCAATGGAAAGTAAAGATAACTCTAATGGTGTTGAAGAAAAACTGCTTCAGATGCAGGCGCAGTTAAACGAGCAGTTGCGTTCTCAGCTGGGAACATTCCAAAAAGAAAAAGCAGCGCCGTTTTATGAACAGGGACTGGCGTATGTTAAGAAGAAAGAATATGTTTTAGCCCGGGAAAATTTAGAAAAGGCATTGTCTGTATACCCGGACTATACAGAGGCGAAAAATGTTATAGATAATGTGGAAACGCTGGAGAAAATAGACTTGCTTATTGCCGAAGGAGAACATTATTTTAACGAAGGTGAATATCAAAGGGCGGGGGAGGAATTTGCCCGGGTAGTTACTTTAGATTACAGAAATGTGACAGCGCGCAACTATATACACAAGATAGAAGGAGCACTCAAAAAACAAGAACAGACAAAGCAGGAGCTGGCCGAAAAAGAGAAACGTGCGCGGGAAGCCAGGTTGAAAGCAGAAGAGAAACGGCAGGCTGAGGAAGCCCGTCAAGCGCAGCTACAAGTGGCGCAAGAGGAACGGGCAAAGCAGGAGCTGGCCGAGAAAGAGAAACGCGCGCGGGAAGCCAGGCTGAAAGCGGAAGAGAAGCAGCAGGCTGAGGAGGAGCGGCAGGCGCGGTTGAAGGAGGAGAAAGAACGGCAGGCAAAACAAAAGCTGGCGGAAGAAGAAAGCCTGCGGGAAGCAGCTCAGCGCCGGGAAGAAGAACAATCTCGTTTAGCTATGCTCAAGCTGGCTGAGATTAAGGCTGAACAGGAAGCGAAACAAAAGAAGGAAGCACAGCAGCAAAAGGTCAAAGAGGATATTCGTTTGCATCTTGCCCAGGGAAAGGTTTTTTACTGTGAGCGGAACTATGAACAGGCTGTAAAAGAATTTAAGGATATTCTTATTATAGATCCGAAAGATGCAATTGCTGAGAAATATATTGTGAATTGCCAAAGAGCCATGGAAAAACAGCAGCAGGAGGCTTTGCTTACTGCCCAGAAAGAGGAACGGGCGAAGCAGGAGCTGGCCGAGAAAGAGAAACGCGCGCAGGAAGCTAAGCTGAAAGCGGAAGAGAAGCAGCAGGCCGAGGAGTCCCGTCAGGCGCAGTTGAAAGCGGCGCGGGAAGAGCGGGCGAAGCAGGAACTGGCTGAGAAAGAGAAACGCGCGCAGGAAGCTAAGCTAAAAGCGGAAGAGAAGCAGCAGGCCGAGGAGTCCCGTCAAGCGCAGCTGAAAGTGGCGCAAGAAGAGCGGGCGAAGCAGGAGCTGGCCGAGAAAGAGAAACGCGTGCGGGAAGCTAAGCTAAAAGCGGAAGAGAAGCAGCA
>JAZDEE010000005.1:0-6883 GCA_043809065.1 Candidatus Omnitrophota bacterium
AGCAGTAATGCACTGTAATATTAGTTTCTAATGGTTATTGGGTTAGGGTAAGGCTGCCGGTTTAGTCGCTGGGTCGGTTGTTTGTCGAACACCAACTGCCTTGCCTAACTACCAAACCGGCTTCTTTACCATTACCCAATACCCCATCAAAACTAATATTACAGAGTAGTAGTGCATTGTCACATAAATTTCTATAATTTAAAATCCGAAATCCGAATATCGAAATCCGAAACAATTTTCTAATGACCAAAATTCCAATGATTCAAAAAGAAGAGAAAAGTTTTTAACATTTGGAAATTCGAAAATTCGGATTTGTTTCGAATTTCGGATTTCGTGCTTCGAATTTAACAATAATTTATGTGACAGAGCAGTAGTATAAAGTGGTTTCTCTCTTTTGAAGCCTGAACAATCTTCTTTGTTGATTATTCTACATATTTTTTACTTAATGCTGGAAAATTTTTTAGTAATATTTGTGTACGTCTCTCTGGGGTCCACTTTTTGCTAACTTCTGAAACGAAAAAAAACTCTGTAGTTTTTTGCATCTCTTCTATACTTTTTTTTGTGCTACCCCATAATAAAATATATACAATTACATTAATAATTGCAGCAATTGCAATAATCCAATCTGTTAGTATCATTATTACCTCCAGCAGTAAATGCCAATTCTATTTTTGTTTTTTAAAAGTACTCTTGACAAATTCGAGATATTCAAGACTATCTTTCCCTTCTGCAAGAAATCTGCCAAAGATATCATCTTTTCACCATGCTTATGGTAATCAATTACCCTATTGAAAATAGGGATATGCCATTCTACTGGCTATTAACAGGGATTTTTAGTGAGAAAAGGCAGTTTTCTGTGGTTCCAAAACTACATTTAAAACCAATTCTCCTTTGCCTTCTTTATCAATCTTTATCTTATCTTTGGGCACTAAGACAGTCCGCCCGTTATATCCATCCGCTGCGATATGTATTTCCACTGTTTGCTCAGGAGGCCCCAGTCTTCTCACGAATTTAAGGTCGTAGAAGCAGGGCTTCCAGAGTAAGTCCGCAGTGACCAGGTGTAGTTGATACTGCCCTTCCCAGGTTTCCACAGTTTGGTCTTTGATTATTTCATCATCAACAATTATAAAAACAGAAATACTATCTATCCCCCGGCCTGTCTCGGCGTCCACTGCTTTTCCTTTGAAGGAGAAATGCACTATACCTTTCCATGAGCCCAAAGGAAGCTGCCAGCAGAAACCGCTTTCCTGAGCAGTAAAGAACAAAAGAGAAACCAGTAATATAGGTAACCAATGCAGTTTTTTCATCATCTTTTCCTTTTGATTACTCCGAATGGTATTACGCTATATCTGTAACAATCTGCCCTCAGGGCTGAATAACTCGCCGGCAATTTCCTTGAGCGGTTTTAAGACAAACTGCCGTTTTTGAATCCGCGGATGCGGGATTTCCAGGTTTTTTTCTTTGATGCGGGTATTTCCATAAAGGAGAATGTCGAGGTCTATAGTGCGCGGGTAGTTTTTAGGCCGGTGAGTTGGCCTGCCTAATTTAGTTTCTATTTGCCGCAGTTTTTTCAGTAGTTGGCGGGCGGTGTAAGAAGTCTTTATCTTAACGACGGCATTAAGGAAATACGGCTGGGGTAAAGAGACACCTTCAGGTTTCGTTTCTATAACAGAAGATACTTGCAGGACTTTAATGGCGGTATCTTCGCGCAAAAATGCCAGCGCGCGGCTGATATTTTTTTCCCGTTCTCCCAGATTTGCCCCCAGTCCAATATAACAAGTAACCATTAAACAGCTTTTCTGATTCTCTCCACGGCTTCTTTTAGCCGATCCCGGGAAACCGTCAGAGCGATGCGTATATAACCTTCGCCGGAAGGGCCGAAACCTATTCCCGGGGTGACTATTACGTCTGCTTTCTCTAACAGGAGCCGGGCAAATTGCAGGGAATCCGAATACCCCTGAGGCAGGCGGACCCACATATAAAATGTTGCTTGCGGTTTAGGGATTTTCCACCCGATAGCAGATAGTTCCTGGACAAGGATATCCCGTCTTTCATGATAGAGCGCGTTTAACTTTTCCAGATATATGGGAGGAGAATTTAAAGCGGCAATGCCGGCAATCTGAACGGCCTGGAATATACCCGAATCAACATTTGCTTTCACCTGAGCCAGGCAGGCAATCACGTCGCTGTTGCCGCAGACCCAGCCGATACGCCATCCGGTCATATTGTAAGTCTTGGAAAGAGAATGGAATTCCACGGCAATATCTTTGGCTCCTTCAATCTGCAATATGCTGGGCATGGAAAACCCGTCATAAGCTACTTCGGAATAAGCCGCGTCCTGCACCAGAATAATCCCGTGTTTTTGGGCAAATTTAACCGCCGAAGCAAAAAAACCCAGGTCAGCAACCGCTCCGGTAGGATTATGCGGGTAATTTAGATAAAGCAGTTTGGTTTTCTTGATGACAGCGGGACTGATTTGGGCAAACTGAGGCAGAAATTGATTCTCTTCTAAAAGAGGGATATGTTCAAAATTTCCTCCGGCAAAAATTACCGCCGAACGGTATGCCGGATAACAGGGCTCCGGGATGAGCACGATATCCCGAGGATTAATTACGCCCAAAGGCAAATGTGTCAGGCCTTCCTTGGAACCGATTAAAGGCAGTATTTCTTTGTCCGGCTCAAGTTCTACGTCAAAGCGCTTTTTGTACCAGGCGGCGATAGCCTGTCTTAAAGCCGGCATTCCGGCGTCTAAGGCATAGTGATGATTGGCCGGGTCAAAAGCGGCTTCCGATAATTTTTCGATAATATGCCGCGGCGTAGGCTGGTCGGGATCTCCCACGCCTAAATCAATGATATCCCGCCCTTCACTTTTTGCCTTTCTTTTAGCCTTATCAATTTCAGCAAAGAGATACGGCGGCAGTTTCTTTAATCTTTCCGCTTTTTCTATCTTCATTTTATGGATACCTTAGTACATTGTTACAAAAATTACGTTAAATCCGAAGCACGAAATTCGAAATCCGAAACAATGTACAAATGACTAAAATCCAAATGAGCAAAACATAGGCCTCAAGGATATAATGTGTAACAGCTCTTAGTTTAGAAAATTCGAACATTAGATAATTCGGATTTGTTTCGTATTTCGATATTCGGATTTCGGATTTAAAATTATAGAAATTTATGTAACAATCCAGTAGTGGAAACAGGACATGTTCTCTTATGCGTTGAGCACGTCCTGCATATCATATAAACCGGGTTTTTGTCTGACCACGAATTTTGCTGCTTCCAAAGCGCCCTGGGCAAAGATATCTCTTGTTTTCGCGCGGTGCTCGATAGTGATGATATCCTGCGTTCCTTCAAAACAGATTTTGTGGTCTCCGACAATCTCATCTTCACGAATGGATTCTATAGCGATATGCGCGTCTTTGTGCGCGGTGACCGCATGGATTAATTCGGCAATTTTTTTAGCCGTTCCCGAAGGGGCATCCTTTTTATGAATATGATGCGCTTCCGCGATACTGATTTTATAACTTGGGCCGAGTTTTTTGGCTGTTTCTTTGACCAGCCGGAACACAAGATTGACCCCCCAGGACATATTGGGAGAAAATACTATGGGGATAACTTTGCCGGCCTCCTTTATTTTATTTAATTGCGGTTCGTCGAACCCGGTAGTGCCGATTACCGCGGCTTTCCGATATTTAACCATTAAATCAATGTGCCCGCTGGTAGCCTGGGCTGTGGAGAATTCTATTACTACATCCGCCTTATTGATTAGTTCAGGCGCGTTGCCAATTATTATTTCCTGTTTGAGAATATTTAGAATTTCCCCTAGTTTTTTTCCTGTGGACGGATGATTTTTATCTTCGATGGCCGCTGTTAATTTAAACTGTTTGTCCGCGCCGGCCAAAGCGATAATTCTTTGTCCCATTTTTCCACAACATCCGCTGACAGCCAGTTTAATCATAACAGCTTATACCTCTTCAATACATTGCGTAATTTCTCTTCGTTCTGCGGCAGCATTGGGCACAGCGGCAGGCGCATGTCGGGCCTAATCAGTCCCATCATTCCCATTGCTGTTTTTACCGGGATAGGATTTGTTTCTATAAACATAACTTGCACCAGGGGCAGCAGATGATAGTAGAGTTTTCTTGCCTCCGGCAGGTTTCCCTGTTCAAATAACTCAACTATTTGCGCGGTTTCCCGCGGGGCAATATTAGCTACTACGGAAATTACGCCGGTGCCGCCGATGGATAAAACCGGCAGAGTCAAGGCGTCGTCTCCGGAAATAAGCGTGAGCTTATCCTGGCATAAGCGCATAATTTCGGCCATTTGGCCGATGTTTCCGCTGGCTTCTTTGACGGCTGCAATGTTTTTTATTTCAGCCAGTTTTGCCATTGTTTCCGGCTCGATATTAACGCCTGTGCGCGAGGCAATGTTATAAAGCACAATAGGAATATCGACTTCCTGGGCAATGGCCTTAAAATGCAGGTATATCCCTTGCTGGGTTGGCTTATTATAGTAAGGCGTGATTAAAAGCACCGCGTCCGCCCCGGCGGACTTGGCGTGTTTGGACAGTGTGATTGCTTCGGCGGTGCTATTTGAACCGGTGCCGGCAATTACCGGAACCCGGCCGGCCACAGTTTGCACTGTAAGTTCAATTACCCGCTCATGTTCTTCCAGGGATAAAGTCGCCGATTCTCCTGTTGTCCCGCAGGGGACAATACCGGTTGTGCCGTTTTTAATTTGAAATTCGATTAAATTTTTAAATCTTTGCTCATCTATTGTTCCTTTATCAAAAGGTGTTACTATTGCCACCATTGAGCCTTTAAACATAAAATCCTCCAACTCCTTAGTTTAGTAGTGCCTTGTAAACGATTTTCGCGCTGCCTTCTAAAAATACGTCTTTAATTTCTTGCCCGGCGACAGTAAAATAAACCACCAGGGTTTCACCGCTTCTCGTCTCTACTTTCACAGTGTGCCGGCCTTGAGGCTTAAGCTCCTGAAACATAGTGACAATACTCGCGGCCACTGCTCCTGTTCCGCAAGCCAGGGTTTCTTCCTCGACGCCTCTTTCGTATGTACGTATCTTAATCCGCTGTTTGCCAATAAACTGTACGAAATTCGCGTTAGTTCCTTCCGGCTGAAATTCGGGATGGTAGCGGATATTTTTTCCTGCCGGTCCGACTGGAAAGTTCTCCAGTCCCGGGACAAAACAAACTACGTGCGGTACGCCGGTATTAATGTAGTTTGCTTTTTGGATACCGCTGTCCAGGGGCAAGGGAAAATCCAGCCGTAAATCTTTGGGCGGGGACATTTTTAGTTTAACTTTGTCTTTTTTTACTTCCGCCTGTAAATTCCCGGCCCCGGTTTCAATAAACATTCGGTCATTTTTAACAATCTTCTTTTGGCTGGCAAATAAAGCGACACAGCGCGCTCCATTGCCGCACATAGTTACTTCTTGTCCGTCAGGATTAAATACGCGCATCTTAAAATCCGCCTGCGCGGAGGGCTCAATCAAAAGCAGACCATCCGCGCCTACCGATAATCTTCTCCGGCAAAGTTCTTTAGCCAGCCGGGATATTTGTTCCCGCGCGCCGAACTTTGGTCCGTTTATAGTATTCAAGATTATAAAATCATTACCCGAAGCTACTGCCTTAACAAATTCTAATTTATCCATTCGTTATCCCTCAAACGGGCGTAATTTCCTTGCGGATTAAATCGCGGTAGGATTCTCTTTTTCTGATTAAATAAAAATTGTTTCGGTCTACTAAGACCTCACTAACCCGGGGGCGGGAATTATAATTGCTGGACATAGTGAAACCATAAGCCCCTGCTCCCATAATTGCCAGCAAATCCTGGGCATAAAGTTCAGGCATCGCGCGGTTTTTGGCGAAGAAATCCCCGCTTTCACAAATCGGTCCGACTATATCATATTTGTGTATTTTCTTATCTTTCCTCCTGGTGTTCAGAGGTATAATTTCATGATAGGCATTATATAATGCCGGCCGGATCAAGTCGTTCATCCCCGCGTCGACAATAGCAAAATTCTTATTTGGGGTCTTTTTTACATAGACTACCCGGGTAACCATAATGCCGCTGTTTCCGGCAATGAATCTGCCCGGTTCAAGGACTATTTTCAGTCCGCTCTTTTTCAATAAAGGCAAAATTTCCCGCGCTAATCTCTCGGCAGACTGGGGTTTTTCATCATGATAAACGATGCCCATTCCTCCGCCTATATTAAAGTAACGCAGAGAGATATTCTTCTCCTTTAGGCGCGCGATAAAGGAAAGCATCTTTTTTATCGCCTGCACGTAAGGTGTATATTCGGTTATCTGCGAGCCGATATGGATGTGCACGCCGATGAAATTCAAATGGGAAAAGATTTGCGAGCGTAGAAAGATGTCTTCCGCGCTCTGCATATCCAGTCCGAATTTATTGCTCATTTTGCCTGTGGTGATATATTTATGCGTATGCGGCTGGACATCCGGGTTTATTCTTAAAGAGATGTTGACCGTTCTTTTTAGGCGCCCGGCGACCTGGTCAATTAAAGCTATTTCCGGAATAGACTCGGCGTTAAAGAAAAGGATTTGGGCCTTGATGGCTTCGCTGATTTCTTTTCGGCTTTTGCCTACTCCGGCATAAACTATTTTTTGGGGATTGACCTCTGCTTTCAGGGCTTTATAAAGTTCTCCGCCGGAGACGACATCCATCCCGGCTCCGCAGGAAGCCAGAATCTTTAGTATGGCAAGATTAGAGTTTGCCTTCATGGAGAAGCAGATTAACGGCTCAACCGGCTCAAAGGCGCGCAGTATCTTCTGATAGTGGTCAATCAGGGTATGCCGGCTGTAAATATATAGCGGCGTGCCGAATTTTCGCGCTATGTCAC
>JAZDEE010000006.1:0-5448 GCA_043809065.1 Candidatus Omnitrophota bacterium
GCGGCCTTTTGGCCTCGGCCATAAAAATGCGCAAACCCGCGGGCGTCTCTACTATGCCGCTAAACTCACCCACCTTTAATTCAAAGATAATCTTTTCGATGTCCTGGGCTGATTGCCCCTGCTCCACAAAACCTATATCTCCGCCCTCGGCAGCATTGGAAGCCTCCGAATACTGTCTGGCCAAATCGGTAAACAGCGCGCTATGCCGTCCAGGCTCCGCCGTCCAGGCGAGTTTTAACTTCTCCAGAACCTCCTCCGCCTTTTTCATCGCCCCTTCTTTACTAATCGTATCATCCGTCTGGATAAAAATGCTTTTCAGTTTCACTGCTGCCGGCTGAACAAAATCATTTTGATGCACAAGATAGAAGGTTTCTATTTCTATAGGGTTAATTTTAATCTCAGCTCTCACAAAATAATCAATGGCTTTTTTCATAAGCTCCTGATTGCGTATTCGGTCTTTCAGATGTTTAAGCGTAAGCCCCCCCTGGATAAGCGCCTGCTCAAATTCTTCTTCATTGGCGAACTTGTCTTTAATTGTTTTGAGCCGTTT
This sequence comes from Candidatus Omnitrophota bacterium, assembly GCA_043809065.1. Taxonomy (GTDB): domain Bacteria; phylum Omnitrophota; class Gorgyraeia; order JAFGHF01; family JAZDEE01; genus JAZDEE01. The sequence continues at coordinate 551 of JAZDEE010000006.1, forward strand.
TTCGATTTCCTGCTCATCCAGCTTAAAGTCCTGTTTTTTAGCCTCGCTAAGAATAAGCTTTTCTTCAATCATCCTGTCCACAATATTCGCTTTCGCTTCCTTAAGTTTCTCCTCAGCATCCTTGGCCTGCCCGTCTGAACTCTTCAGTTCTGTTTCAATAGCGCCAATCGCCCGGTCTAAATCGCTTTGAGTAATTACTTCATCATTGACCACCGCGATTATTTTATCTATTGTGCGGGCAAACACCGGCTGGACCAAAAAGATAAACATCACCATACAGACAAACACAGATATTATCCCCCTCCGCCATAAAAAAGAGGAAGATTTAGCTAATTCCCGTCTAATTTTGTGATAATTCATTGATCGTCTCCCTGAGCAGGCGGCAGTAAAGATCGAATCCTACCGCGCCAATAAAACCATGCTGCTCGGCGCCTAAAAGATTCCCCGCTCCGCGGATTTGCAAATCTTCCAGGGCAATCTTAAACCCCGCGCCCAATTGCGTGAATTTTTCCACCGCTTTAAGCCGTCTTTTCGCGTCTTCCGTCCACACATACCCCTGGGGCACAAGAAAATAGGCATAAGCCTTATTCTTAAACCGCCCCACCCGGCCTCTTAACTGATAAAGGTCAGCCAGACCCAATAAATCCGCCCGGTCCACAATCAGGGTATTGGCATTAGGAATATCAATCCCCGACTGCACAATGGTCGTGGCCACCAACACATCAATCGAGCCGCGGATAAAGTTGAACATAATCTCCTCTAACTCTTTTTCATGCATCTGCCCGTGCGCGCAGGAAACCCTGGCTTTGGGCACTATTTCTTCAATCCGGCGGGCGGTTCTTTCGATATCTTTTACCCGGTTATGGATAAAAAAACATTGCCCGTTTCTTTGCATCTCTCCTAAAATACTACTCTTGATCAGGTCAGGGTTATACTCACAAACCCGCGTCTCAATAGGCACCCGGCCCAAAGGCGGCGTGTTGATAATCGACATATCCCTTGAGCCCACCAGCGACATATAGAGAGTGCGCGGGATCGGCGTAGCCGTCAAAGTCAGCACATCCACCATCAGTCTCAACTGTTTCAGCCTCTCTTTGTGTTTCACGCCAAAACGCTGTTCCTCATCAATGATGACCAGCCCCAGGTCTTTAAATTTGATATCCGTGGAAATCAGCCTGTGGGTGCCGATGACAATATCCACCGCCCCTGTCCCTAACTGACGGACGATTTCGTCCTGTTCTCCCTGGCTTTTGAACCGGCTCAACATCTGCACATTCACGGGAAAATCTTTCAGTCTCTGCTTAAACGTGTAATGATGCTGTTCCGCTAAGATGGTCGTGGGAACAAGCATGGCCACTTGTTTATTATCCATGACCGCCTTAAAGGCCGCGCGCAAAGCCACTTCGGTCTTGCCGTAACCCACATCCCCGCAAACCAATCTATCCATAGGCTGGGCCTTTTCCATATCCTCTTTCACTTGTCTGGTGGTCTTAATCTGGTCCGGAGTATCCTGATATGGGAAAGCCGCTTCCATCTGTTTTTGCCAGTCGGTATCCGGCGAGAAACCAAAACCGGTCAACGCCGAACGGGCCGCCTGAATGCGCAGTAATTCTCCGGCAAAAGAACAAATGCCCTTTTTGGTCTTGTTTTTGATATTCTGCCAGGTTTTACTGCCTAATTTAGAAAGCCGCGCGCCGCGCCGTCTTTCCAACCCAATATATTTGTTAACCTTGTGGGCATCCTTAGTGGAAACATAAAGCTTGTCTCCCTCGGCATACTCGATGACCAGATGGTCGGCCCAAGCGCCGCCGGTTTTAAGCTTTTTGATGCCTAAATACTTGCCGATACCGTGGTCAACATGGACAACACAGTCGCCGGTTTCTATATCCACAAAGTTATCAATGGGTATTTCTTCGGCAAAAGACAAGCAGGTTTTCTTCAGGCGTTCTTTTCTAAAAATATACGCCGGAAGAATAATCACCATACTGTGATTGTCTAATGTCTTGGCCGAAACCAAATCAAAACTGCGGATAGAAGTTACCTGGTTGGTCTCCAGTTCTATCCGGACAGGATTCTCGAAAGTCAGCGGAAAGATATCTATTATGCCGCCCCGGCGGCTGAAATCGCCCTCCTGCCCGACTTGGTCACAAGACTGATAGTGATAATCTATGAGGGTTTTGAGTAAATCCTTCAGTTCTATATTCTGATTGAGGTATATCTTGAAAGAAGTAAACATTCCTTATGCCCCATTCCCGGCTTTATTTATATTGCCCAGGCCGCGGCGGCAATGTCACATCTTTTCCGGGGCGGAAATAGATAACAGGCGTAAACTATTATTAAGGACAATTCTTACCGCGTTGATCAAAAATAATCTGGCCTGCGTAAGGGCGGCGTTATCGGTAACCACTCGGTGTTTTTCGTAGTAATGATGAAAAGCACCGGCCAGTTCCTGTAAATACACGGTCAGACCGTGGGGCTCTAAATTTAAAGCGCAAGACTCTACAATCATAGGGAACTGAATCAAGGTCTGAATAAGCATTGTTTCTTCCGGAGTATCCAAAAGAACAAGCTCTTTCACTTGCGGGGTTTCGCGGGTGTTGGCCGGGTCCTGCGCGAATTTTAAAATATTAAGAATGCGCGCGTAGGCATATTGGATATAGTAAACCGGATTGTCCAAAGACTGTTTTTTAGCCAGTTCCAGGTCGAACTGTAAATGCGAATCTCTTTTGCGCATCAAAAAGAAAAATCTGGCGGCATCTTTGCCCACCGCGCGGAGAATATCGGCCAGACTCACATATTGGCCCATCCGGGTAGACATCGGAATGATCTGATCGGCTGAGGCTAAACTGACTAACTGCGCGATCAGGAAGGACACGGATTCAGGTGAATACCCCAAGGCGCTTATAGCCGCCTTCATCCGGGGGATATAGCCATGATGGTCCGGCCCCCAGATATTGATCATTTGGGAAAATCCACGCTGAAATTTGGTTTGATGATAGGCAATGTCCGGCGTAATATATGTCCAGCTGCCGTCACTTTTGATGACTACTCTATCCTTATCATCGCCAAACCGCGTGCTGGCCAGCCACCATGCCCCTTCTTTTTCATAAACAAATTCTTTCTCTTTCAGGAAAGCCAGGACTTTGTCGATACTGCCTGTTTCATTCAGACTTTTTTGGCTGAACCACTGATTAAACTCAACGCCAAAAGCGCGCAAATCTTCTTTGATTTCGTCCAGAATGCTGTTTTGCGCGAATTGAGAAAAAAAGGCCCGGTTGTCTTTGTTGTCCTCGATAAATTGCCGGCCGTATTTTTCGGCCACCTTGCGGCTCAAACTTTCAATGTATTTGCCCTGGTAGCCTAATTCCGGAAACCGGGCGTCTATACCCAGCGCCTGTAAATATCTCGCCCGCACAGACTCGCCTAAAATGTTTATCTGCACGCCTTCATCGTTCAGATAATATTCCCGATGCACCTTATAGCCGGCAAATTCCAGGATATTGGCCAGTGAATCTCCAAAAGCAGCCTGCCGTCCATGCGCCACATTCAAAGGACCCGTAGGGTTGGCGCTGACGAATTCCATATGCACCCCGGCGCCCTTGCCCAGCTTAAGCCGGCCGAAATCATCTTTTTCCTCGTTGATCTGCCGCAAGAGTTCCGTCAGATAACTTTTGCTCAGAAAAAAGTTGATAAAACCAGGGGCCTCTACGGTAATCTTTTCCACTTTTTCAGAAAAAACAGCGTCTTGTTTTAACGCGCTCTGCATTGTTTCCCGTATCCGGCCGGCAATCTCCAAGGGAGGCTGCCCCAATTTTTTGGATACTATAAACGCGGCATTGGTAGAAAAACTGCCGAACTGCCGATTCTTCGGTATATCTAAAATTATACCGCCGGCGGCAATAACAGACTGCGCCCCAAACAGCTCAATTAGGGCTTCTTCTACGCGTTTTTTAAGAAATATTCTTATTTCCATATGGAATTATTGGTTTGAACTTTTTAAAAAGGCCTCTACGACAGCCGGGTCAAATTGACTGCCCGAGCATCGTCTTAACTCCTCAACAGCCTGTTCCCTGGAAAGGGCTTCCCGGTAGGGACGGCAGGAAATCATCGCTTCATAGGCGTCGGCTACGGCTAAAATCCGCGCTTCAATGGGAATTTCTTTACTCTTGATATCCTTGTCCGGATAGCCGCCTCCCGCGTACCGGGCATGATGATGCAGGATTATAGGAACAAGATTACTCAATGTTTCTATATTGCGGATTATATCTACGCCTACCTGCGGATGCCGATAAATATTTTCCCATTCCGCAGGAGTAGGCTCCCCGGGTTTGCGCAGCGTATTAAGGTCAATAGAAACCTTGCCTAAATCATGGAGAAAACTGGCGTATTGCAAGGCGTCTTTTTGCAGGGGGGACAATTTCAGACGCTGGGCAATCTCTAAAGCAATCTGGGCAACCCTTCCAGAATGGCCGGCCGTATAGGAATCTTTGGCATCCAACGCATTGGCCAAAAACTTGATTGCCCCGATATAATTAGCCCGCGACTTCTCATACAGCCGGGCATTAGCAATGGCAATAGAGGCCTGCGAGGCAAACATAGAAAGGAGCTGGACATCTCCTTGATCAAAACGCCGCGGCTTATTGCTATAGATACTTAATACCCCAAACGCCTTGCGGCATTCCCACAGAGGCACAGAAAGCAGCGAACGCAGGCTTTCTTCCCGGGCAATAAAATCGTGCTGATAGCGGGAATCACAAAATAAATCTTTAATAATATACGGCCGTTTCTCTTTTAATACTCTTCCGGCAATTCTCTCTCCTACCTTAACAATGCCATTACGCAAAGGAGAACGCGCGTCCCTTCCATAATGAGCTTTAAGCACCAGTTCATTCTTATTG
>JAZDEE010000007.1:0-17556 GCA_043809065.1 Candidatus Omnitrophota bacterium
ATGAGCTGCCTATATTAATGGTCGCCGCGACCCAGGCAACAGGACAAACTATTATCAAAAATGCCGCGGAGCTAAGGGTCAAAGAAAGCGACAGGATTTCCGCAATGGTCAGTAATCTTTCCCGCATGGGCGCCAATATCCGCTGTCTTGGCAACGATATCATTATTGATGGGCCTTCAAGTTTGACCGGCAGCCGGCAAATAGAAAGCTTTGACGATCATCGCATTGCTATGAGCCTGATTATTGCCGCGTTAGCAGCTAAAGGAAACACTACCATCAACAATATAGACTGTATAAAAATTTCCTTCCCTGATTTTCTGGAAACACTTGCCCAACTGACATAGTACATTGTTACATAAATTATGTTAAAGTGCACTATCCCCAGTGGCCGGCATCGCTGTGCCCGGGGAAGTAATTTAAGACTTTGTATTTCAGGAGAAACAAAATGAATTGGCGAAAGATAATAAAACAACAGGGGGATTTTCTGTTTAGAGTAAGAAGTTATTTCCCCATCGTGTTTATTCCCTTGTTTTTTATTGCTCTCAGAAAATCTGAATATTCCGAATTTGCTTTTGGGAAAACTGCGCATACTATCTGGGGAATCTTTTGTGTTATTCTTTCTTTCTGCGGCTTGGCCATACGTTGTTTCACGGTCGGTTATACCCCCCGGGGCACATCGGGAAGGAATACCCGTTGTCAGACAGCGGAACACCTGAACACTACAGGTATGTATTCGATCGTCAGACACCCTCTTTATTTAAGCAATATTATTATTACCACGGGGATATTCTTATTTGTGGAAGTATGGTGGTTTATTATAATAGGGCTGATTGGCTGCCTGCTATATCACAAACTAATAATATTTTCCGAAGAAGCGTTCCTGCGTAACAAATGGGGCAGGAGATGGGTAGAGTGGTCTAAAAAAACACCTCTATTGTGGCCTAATTTTAAAAATTGGCGGAAACCAAATCTGCCGTTCTCGTTCAAAAGTGTATTGCGCGGAGAACATTCGACTCTTTTTTCAATCGTTGCCGCGTATACTTTTATAGATATAGCCGCGGACTTATTGGCCGAAAAAAAATTAGAAATCGAATTGGGGTGGATGATATTCTTTGCTGTTGGGTTACTCCTCTATTTAACCTTACGGATACTAAAAAAGAAAACCAGGATACTGGATGTAGCTGGACGGGCAGGACGCTGTAATTCAGACGCCAGGCAATTCGTGGAACCGGGAACACTTGACAATAAAATGCGACTCTGATAGAATCATGCTATTAACGCGGTCTTTTTAGCACCTGTTTAACATAGGTTCTAAATAAAAAGGAGCGCAAAATCTTATGGGTATCCTACAAATAATCTGGAAAAGAATAATCAGGGGTTTTAATTATATCTTAGGACTATTTTCCAATGATATGGGTATCGATTTAGGCACAGCCAACACCCTCGTTTTCGTAAAAGGGGCGGGTATCGTGCTTTGCGAACCCTCCGTAGTAGCCATCCAGAAAGGAACATCCCGGGTCATTGAAGTAGGAGAAGAAGCCAAAAGAATGTTAGGCCGCACCCCGGGAAGTATTATAGCCATCAGACCCATGAAAGACGGAGTCATCGCTGACTTTGAAATTGCCGAAACAATGCTGCGTAAATTTATCCAAAAGGTGCATAACAGACGCGTCCTGGTGCGCCCGCGTATGGTGATAGCTATCCCTTCCGGCATTACGGAAGTAGAAAAACGAGCAGTAAAAGATTCCGCGGAACATGCCGGGGCCCGGGAAGTATTCTTAATAGAAGAGCCGATAGCCGCGGCCATAGGCGTAGGTCTTCCTATCCAGGAACCCGCCGGTAATATGATTATAGACATCGGCGGCGGCACAACAGAAATGGCCGTTATCTCTTTAGCCGGAATCGTTTACGCGAAAAGCATCCGGATTGCCGGAGACGAAATGGACGCGGCTATAATCGAACATTTAAAAAAGGCTTACAATCTGATGATCGGAGAACGCACCGCCGAAGATATAAAGATAAAAATCGGCTCTGCTTATCCTTTAAATGAAGAACTAACGCTGGAAGTCCGGGGAAGGGACCTGGTAGCCGGCCTGCCCAAACTCATTACTATCGGCTCAGAAGAAATACGGGAAGCTCTCAGAATTCCCATAAGTTCTATTTTAGAAGCAGCAAAAATTACCTTGGAACGGACTCCGCCGGAATTATCCGCGGATTTAATTGAACGGGGAATAGTTTTAGCCGGAGGAGGGTCCCTTTTGCGTGGATTGGATAAACTCATTTCGGAAGCAACCGGACTGCCTGTTCATGTGGCAGAGGACCCGATGACTTCCGTCGCTTTAGGAACAGGCAAAGTATTAAATGAAATTCACTATCTCAAGAAACTGACCGTTTCTCCTAAAGTAGAATTGTAGGTTTTTATCTATTGCCAATCAATTATCCGTAAAAAACAATTAAGCAAGGTCCCGCTGTGAGGGGCAGGTGGTTCAAAAATTTAAGGTTAAACGTCCAACTATTAGTATCAGTCGTAATAATAGTTATTATAGCTGTTTTTTCCTTTGTCTTTACTCAGCATATTTCTACTGTAATCTTGCCGCTGATTTCCGCGCCTCTTCAATTCTGTGAAGACATTTCTGTAACCGCCCGTAATTTTTTAACCTTTGAAGAATTATCCCTGGAAAATAAAAAACTCAAGAAGAAAATTGCCGATTTAGATGAGCAATTAATCCAGATGCAGGAAACTTCCCGGGAAAATATCCGCTTGCGCCGTCTTCTTTTTCTACAACAGAAAATACCCATCTCTACACAAGCCGCCCTAATCATCGGTAAAGATTGTTCTGACTGGACCAAAACCATCCTTATCAATAAAGGCGCCTCCAGCGGCATTACCAAAGGCATGCCGGTTATCTTTGGAGCGGGTTTAGTAGGGAAAGTATCGGAAAGCAGCGCGAACGTATCCAGAGTCGAGCTGATAGTTGACGCTAATGTTAAAATCCCGGCTAAAATCTTACGCACAAAAGAAGAAGGAATTATTTTCGGTAATTCCAATTTGCACGGTAATATATGCAATATTAAATATATACACGACATCAAGATTGGAGATACCATAGTTTCATCGGGATTAGGAAAAATCTATCCCCAGGGATTTTTAATAGGAACAGTCACTGCTGTAGACAAAACAAAGAACAACTTATATAAAATCGCCGTGGTTAAGCCGGAAGTCAACTTTTCCGCGTTGGAAGAAGTAATGGTAATCACCGGCGGACAAAAATAGCAGATATGAAAACTATCAACATATTGATATTATTTTTAATCATTTTTTTCGTTATTTTACAATGCACATTGATAGATACTATCAAAATTTTAGATATTAAGCCGGATATGCTGCTTATTTTGATCGTGCTGCTCGCTCTGCACTTTGGTCCTTTGCGCAGCCTTTACGCGGGCATTCTTGCCGGAATATTTATCGAAACAACATCGGCTATCCCCCGCGGAATCGCTGTTACCAGCTACGCGTTAGGCGGGCTGATCCTGGGATATATGAGAAAATGGATTTATCCCGCGTTATTCTATTCGCTATGCGCGAATTTTAAAAATTCTTTCTCCCGTCCGCCCCTTAAACAAAGACTGCTGAGTGAAATCTCTATAACTTTTGTGTTTAGTCTCATAGTATATATTTTATTATATTTTCTCCTGCAAATCTGTAATATCCGGGATTGTTCTTTCTTCCACGCTTTTATATGCGTTATTCTACCGGCATCCTTATACACAGCCTTGGTTTCGCCCATAGTATTTAGTTTCATAATAACTGTTTTGGAAGTATGTAAAATTACCTAACTCTATGCGGATAAAATTATTAGAAAAGCTGACCTTATTGCTGTTTTCGTCTTTGATCCTAATACTGGGATACAACCAAATATTAAAAGGTCCGTATTACTCCCGGTTAAGCCGAAACAACAGAATTAAGCTTGTGCGTCTTGCCGCCGAACGCGGGTCAATCTATGACCGTTATGGAAAAGTCCTGGCCGATACAAAATTAATCTTTAATGCCTCCATCCTCCCTCAGGAAGTAACTAATATTCAACAGGTCATTAATAAAATAAGCCCTGTTTTAGGCATCTCTTCCGGCAAGCTGTTACGTGAATATAAAAAGAATCGCCTCGCGCCCTTTATCCCTGTAGTAATTGCCCCGGATATTTCCAAAGAAACGGCCATAATTTTAGAATGCGAAGAATCCGATATCCCCGGCTTAATTATCGAAGCTAAATCACAAAGAAATTACCCAGGCAACAAAAGTCTATCCCATATTCTTGGATATATGGGAAAAATAAGCGAAGAAGAACTGCCTAAAGAAAAAACTTACGGATCACAACTGCAAAATAAACTGACCGGGAAAAGCGGATTGGAAAATTTTTTCGAACAATATCTAAAAGGCGAAGACGGAGGTATGCAAATAGAAGTAAATAACCGCGGCCACTTTGTCCAGGTGCTGGGAGAAAGACCGGCAAAAAAAGGACAGGATATTTATCTGACCATAGATTCCCAGCTGCAAAAATACATCGAACAGCTGTTAGAAGAACACAAAGGGGTGTGTATAGTTATGAATCCCAATAACGGACAAATCTTGAGCATGGTCAGCAAGCCCGACTTTGACCCTAATCTATTTATCGCCGCCACTAATGGAAAACTCGAGGCGCAAAATATACTCCAAAAAATACTCAACTCAAAAGACGCCCCGCTGCTTGACCGCGCGGTTTCGGCCAGTTTTGCGCCGGGATCTATTTTTAAGATCATCGTAGGATGCGCCGGATTAGAAAGCGGAAAGATCAGCGTAACCGACAAGATATTCTGCCCGGGAAGCCTGGAGGTAGGCAACCGTAAGTTTTTTTGCTGGAAGCACGACGGACACGGTGAAGAAAATATTCACACTGCTATTGCCCACTCCTGTAATGTATTTTTCTATACCCTGGGGCTTTCCCTGGGAGCAGATAAAATTTCTTCCTTCGCGCGCAAATTTACCCTGGGACAGCCTGCCGGCATTGAGCTGCCTTACGAAAACCCGGGATTAGTGCCTTCAAGAAGCTGGAAACTGCAGAAAAAAAAAGCGCCCTGGTATACCGGAGACACGGCAAATTTTGCTATCGGTCAAGGCTATGTTTTAACCACTCCCTTACAGATGGCCAAAATGGTCTCGGCAATCGCCAACGGAGGAACCCTGATACATCCGCATCTGGTGACCAAAATCGGAGAAAAACCCTGTCCTTTGTCTGAGCCGGAAAGGTTGGCCTTCAAAAAAACAACTTTACAAGCCATTAGAGAAGGAATGCGCCAGGCTGTCCAGAGAGAAGACGGCACTGCGCACAAGGCAGAAATAGCTGATGTCCAATGGGCAGCGAAAACAGGCACAGCCCAAACCTCCTCTGAATCCACGCACGCCTGGTTTACAGGATTCTATCCTTTTGAGACTCCTTCTATTGTTGTGCTCGTATTCCTGGAAGAAGGAGGAAGCGGCGGCCATTTTCCCGCCCTTATTGCCAGACAAATTGTAGAATACATCAGGACAAAAGATATAACCGGAGATAATTTGGAGAATTTTTGAAACTGGAAGCTTGAGGCTGAAAGCGGGAAAATAGAATTTCCAGCTTCCAACATTTATCTTCAAACTTCAATAATTAAACAAAGCGCTATTATGTTTAACCACAATCAATTAAAATATTTGCTGATTATGATTTTCCTGACTACTATTATCTTTGCCATTGGCCTGGCCTTTTTATACAGCGCCACTTACCAAAACCATTCGCAAGATTTTCTGAACAAACAAATCTTATGGTTTGCTATTGCTCTTTTAGCGGGAATAATCATTTTAACCGTTGATTACAAAAAATGGTTGGAATTGGGATATCCTTTATATTTTATAAATCTTATTTTACTCCTCTTAGTAATAATATTAGGTAAAACAAGATTAGGCGCGCAACGCTGGCTCGGCGTGGGAAACATTGCTTTTCAACCCTCTGAGTTTAGTAAGCTGATCATGATAATGACCCTGGCCAGATTCCTGGGGCAAAGAACAAGCGGCTTCAGTCAAAATGCCGGCTGGAGTAAAGGAGTCTTTTTTGACAAAACAATGTTTACCGCCTGTGTACTCACTTTAATCCCTTTTGTGCTCATTTTAAAACAACCCGATTTAGGCACAGCCGTCACTTTAATCCCGATCCTTTTCGCTATGCTTTATGTATGGGGAGCGTCTTTGTGGACATTGATTCTGACCTTTGGGCTGGCGCTATTGTCTTCACCATTCTTATGGCATCTGCTTAAAGATTATCAAAAGAGACGCATCCTCGTATTTATTAATCCCAATCTGGACCCCTTAGGAGCAGGCTACACTATCATTCAATCTAAGATTGCCATCGGTTCCGGGAGGTTTTTGGGTAAAGGCTGGCTGGCCGGGACACAAAACCAGTTGAATTTTCTGCCTGAACGGCATACCGATTTTATATTCTCCGTAGTCGGAGAAGAATGGGGATTCGCCGGAGCAGCATTTCTTATTATTCTTTATCTCGTTTTAATCCTCTACGCTTATTCATACACCCAAAAGACCGCTAACCTTTCGGGCAAGCTCTTTGCCAGCGGACTCCTTGTGCTTTTATCCTTCCAGATTCTTATTAACATCTCTATGACTATCGGCCTTGTTCCCGTAGTCGGACTGCCCCTGCCGCTCATCAGCTATGGAGGGTCATCTTTATTAACTACCATTGTCTCTGTAGCCTTCCTGTTAAACATCGGGTTAAGAAAAACAATATTCTAACCTATTCATTTGCAAGCAATTGCAAATTTATTCCATATATTGTAAAATTGTTTAAAAACACATTTTATACAAATGCACAAATGTATCCTTGAAAAATAGTGATTTTTGTGTTATACTTTATTTTGGAACAAGTGAATAGGTTTGTAAAAGGGCAAACCATCCAAGTTTCTTCTCAACAAGATACAAGGATGGGACGCAAAGCCACAGGCTCTAAGAAGCGCTTAGGGTAGCTGGGTTACCAAACTAAACTACAAAAACTAAGACAAGGCCTTTGGCTTAAGCGAATAAGCCAAAGGCCTTTATTATTATAGATAAGAAGGTAAGGCAGATATGGATAACCGGGAAAATGACTTTTCAGAAAACGCGCATAGAGTAATCACCTTCCTTGACCGGGAAGAACTGGATTTTTTGGATAAAATCGGCAAAGATGCCTTGTTCAGCGCAAAGACTAAACTATCCAGGAGCAAAATCATTTCCGCGATAGTCAATGTAATCAGGAAACTGGATATTGACGGCCAGGATATACATTCTAAAAAAGAATTGGAAGTTAAAATCCTCAAAGTAATCAAAGAAACAAAGGATAGAAAAAATGAAAGAGATAGCTAAGAATCTCTCTATCACTACCCAGGGAATAAAACACAAAGTGGCCATAAGTTTCGCTCTGACCAGTATTCTCCCTATTTTGGTCCTTATATATCTATCTGTTTATGGACCCGCTTATGGCACAGCCTGGCCAACAAAAATCTGGTATATAGTACCTTACCTGATTACCTTTGTTTTAATTATCTGGGGTGTTTGTTTGATTAAAAGGGTAATTGATCCGGTTATTGAACTTGCCGCCCGGGCAAAACATATTCTTAACGGCCAGCCGGTAAAAAGATTGAAGATAGAGGAAGAGGACGAAATAGGTTCCTTAGATAACTCTTTAACCCGGCTTTCTTCCAGACTTAAAGAAAATATGAGTGAATTACATCTATATGGAGAAAAAATTAAACAAATTAATATGGAAATAAATAAAAAGATGCTGGCGCTTTCCAGTCTTTTGCAAATAGGCAACGTGCTTACCAGCGAAAGCGGCTTAGATGAAATACTAACCTTGATTGTAGAAAAACTCGCGCAGATCACACCCACGCAACAGGCACTGATCATGCTTCGGGATAAAGAAACTGAAGAAATCATAATACGCGCGCACACAGCTATAGATGTTCTTGATAAAAACACTATAAACATAAAAATAAAAGCAGGGGAAGGCACATTAGGAAAAATTATCGAAAGCAAGCAAGCCTTGTATCTGGACCGGGACAAGAAACAAACGCGTGCGGATGAGACCTTGGCCCGCCTCCTTCCCCAGAAAAACATCGCTATCCTGCCTATCACAGTCTCCGGAAACATCATGGGTATATTAGGAATAGGCAATGATGCGGCAGATTTTATCTTCACCCCCGAAGAAATAGAACTACTCGGAGTTTTTGTCAAGCAGATTGCTATCGCCGTAGAAAATAATACCTTGACCCGCCGGGCCAAAGAATTAACGATTAAAGACGAAGAAACCGGCCTGTATAACGAGACTTATATACGCAATCGCTTAGAAGAAGAAATTAAAAGAGCCGTTGCTTACCAAAGACCGTGTTCTTTTATCATTCTCCAATTTGACAACTTGAATAAGGAGCATCCAATGCCGGAAAATCAGTTTAGCGCTAAAATATTAAAAAAAACAGCGGATATTTTAAAAACAAACACCACAGAGATAGATAAAGCGGCACAATTCGGCAGGCACTGTTTCGCCATAGTCGCTCCGGAGAGAAATAAGCGGCAGGCATTTAATCTCGCCGAAAACATCCGCGGCAAAATAGAAAACAACATATTACAGCAAAATAATCTTATGGCGCCTTTGGAGTCAATCCGGCTGTCCGCGGGGATAAGCGCGACTCCTATAGACGGCGCCACTGCCCAGGAGCTGATTGACAAGGCGTTTAAATATGTTAAGAAAGCCAAAGATGCCAACCAGCATAAAACCGTATTTGAATAAGGAGAAAAAACTATGTGCCCCGAAATAGAACAATTGTTAAGATTAATGGTAGAAAAATCCGCGTCCGACCTGCACATTGTTGCGGGGGCATATCCGCAGCTGCGCGTTGACGAACGGCTGATCCCGGCGGAAAAAGACATTCTTACCGCGGAAAAAAGCAAAAAATTAATTTACAGTCTCCTGTCCCCGGAAGCCATTGACAGATTCGAAAAGAATCTTGAGCTGGATATGTCTTTCGGGATTAAGGGATTAAGCCGTTTCCGCCTGAATGTATATATGCAAAGAGGTGTCATCGGCTGCGCGATCAGAAAGATTCCTTATGAAATCCTCAGTTTAGAACAATGCGGGCTGGATATAAAAGTCGTCGGCGAACTCTGCCGAAAGTCCAAAGGCCTGATTCTGGTCACCGGCGCCACAGGCAGCGGAAAATCCACCAGTTTAGCCGCGATGATCAACATGATCAATCAGCAAAAGGACTGCAACATTATCACCATAGAAGACCCGATTGAATATACGTTTAAAAACATTAAATCTATTATCGAACAACGGGAAGTAGGTTCAGACACCCATTCTTTTGCCGACGCGCTAAAACATGTACTGCGCCAGGACCCCAACGTAATCCTGATTGGAGAAATGCGCGACCTGGAAACTATTCAGGCGGCCTTAAACATCGCCGAGACAGGGCACCTAGTATTAGCCACTTTACATACTTCCGACAGTGTGCAGACAATTAACAGAGTAGTAGACGTCTTTCCCGCGCATCAACAGCAGCAAGTGCGTATCCAGCTTTCCTTTGTCCTGCTGGCTGTTTTGGCACAGCAACTGATTCCCAAACCTAAAGGGGGAAGGATATTGGCGACAGAAATACTGATCTCCAATCCGGCAGTGCGCAGTTTAATCAGGGAGGGAAAAACGCATCAAGTATATTCAACACTCCAAACAGGACAAAAAGAGGGTATGCGCACAATGAATCAGTCATTATATGAATTACATCTGCAAGGGATTATTACCGCGGAAGAGGCCTTAAGCCGCTCAACAGAGCCTCAAGATTTAGAAAGGCTGCTCAAGAAAGGGTAATATGCTGTCGTTTAAACATTCTCCGGAAAAAGAAAAGCTCGGCCAGGTGTTGATCAGAGAAGAAATGATCACACCGGAACAGCTGGAGTATGCCCTGCAAGCGCAAAAGCAGCAGGGCGGCCTTCTGGGAGAAATCCTGATTCAACTTGGGTTTACTACCGAAGAAGATATTGCCCAGGCCCTGGCTATTCAGCACAATTTCCCCTATCTGCCTTTGGCAAATTATGATATTGACGCGGAAATAATTAAGCTGGTCCCGGAAAGCACCGCCAGAAAATACTGTCTTCTGCCCGTGGACAAGATGGGAGATATCCTCACTATTGTGATGGCCGACCCTCTGGATAAAAAAGCCATTGACGAAATAGAAGCGCTGACCAAGTGTAAGTCGGAAATCTTCGTGACTACATATACAGAAATAAAACAAGCGTTGGAACGCTTCTATGCCGGGAATAAAGAACAAAGAACGGAAGGACAAGAATGAGCGCCCTGTTTAAGGAACAATTGATAGAAATTCTTATAAAAACAAAGATCCTCACCAGCGAACAATTAAACCAGGCGCTGGAAGTACAAAAAGAAAAAGGCGGCCGGTTAAGCAACATCTTAGTGTCACTGAAGCTGGTTAACGAAAAAGACCTGATGCTGGCCTTAAGCAAAAGCCTGCAGATTCCTCCGATAAACCTGGGGAAAATAAAAATTGACCCGGAGGTAATCAAGATCATCCCCGAGCACGTCGCCAAGCACTACCAGCTGATTCCCATCTCACATATCGGCAATAATCTAACGGTGGCAATGAGCGACCCGTTAAACATTTTCGCGCTGGATGATATCCATGTGCTCACCAATTATAAAGTCAAAACGGTGTTAAGCACAGAAGAAGATATCAAAGAAGCCATCCGCGCCTATTATTCCAAAAGCGCGGGAGAACTTCTTGAAGACGCGATTAAAGAGAAAAAAATAAAAGTATTATCTCCGCCCGAACTAAAAGAACAGATGGATATTAAAACCCTGATGGAAAAGGTCAATGAAGCCCCTATTGTAAAAATAACTGATTTACTGCTTGCCGAAGGCATTAAGCGGGGAGCCAGCGATATTCTGATAGAACCGTTAGAGAAAATTATGCAGGTGCGTTACCGGATTGACGGTATCCTGCAAATGGGAGAAACCCCGCCTAAAAGTATGCATGAAATGATTGTAACCAGAATAAAAGTAATGTCCAAACTAAACGTGGCCGAACACAGATTGCCTCAAGACGGACGGCTAAAGATTTCTTTTCCCGGTAAAGATGTGGATTTCCGGATTTCCGTCTTACCGTCGACCTTTGGAGAAAAACTCGCTCTGCGTATCCTGGACAAAAGCGCCCTGCTTCTGGATATTGAAAAACTGGGGTTTGAAGAAGAGGCGATAAAAACTCTCAAAGAATGCGCCGGCGAGCCTCATGGGATGCTCTTAATCTGCGGCCCGACAGGATGCGGCAAAACTACCACATTATATTCTATTCTTAATTTTATTGATTCTATAGAAAAGAATTTAATCACGGTAGAAGACCCGGTGGAATATCAATTGGATGGAATAAACCAGGTAACTGCTCTGCCTGAAATAGGATTAACCTTCGCCTCAGCGCTGCGTTCTATTTTGCGGCAGGACCCTGATATAATTATGGTAGGAGAAATCCGGGATTTCGAAACAGTAGATATCGCCATTAAAGCCGCACTTACGGGACA
Organism: Candidatus Omnitrophota bacterium; assembly: GCA_043809065.1. Taxonomy (GTDB): domain Bacteria; phylum Omnitrophota; class Gorgyraeia; order JAFGHF01; family JAZDEE01; genus JAZDEE01. The sequence goes on from JAZDEE010000007.1 coordinate 11,633, forward strand.
TTTAGTTTTAAGCACACTGCATACTACGGACGCCGCGGCATCCATAGTACGGCTGGTAAACATGGGAGTGGAGCCTTTTCTGATTACCGCCTCCACACTGATGATAGGAGCGCAAAGATTGGTCAGGCTGCTTTGCCCCGCTTGTAAAGAAGCGTATTCACCGGCCGCGGCAATTCAAGAGAAACTAAGGTTAAAAGAAGGCGGGAAAAATACTTTTTACCGGCCGCGGGGATGCAAAAAATGCAATAATACCGGATACAAAGGCCGGATCGGCATCATCGAAGCTTTAAAGATTACTTCCGGTATTAAAGAACTCATTATGAAAAAAGCCCCGGAAGCGGAAATTAAACGTTTTGCCCGTCAGCAAGGCATGCGCAGTATGCGTGAAAACGGGATTATCAAGGCCATCCGAGGCGAAACATCTCTGGAAGAAATAATTAAAGTAACCGTAGAAGATGAAAAACTGAAATAATCCTTCTGCGAAAAAGAAACAGGTAGAAAAATGGCCAAGCTGCTGGAAATTAAGAAAAAGTTAAAAGAGATACTTGTAGAGAATAAACTCATCAGCGAAACCGACCTTAACAAGGCCTTAGCAATACAAAAAGAAAAAGGCGGACAGTTAAGCAACATTTTAATCGAAGAAAAGATCCTCTCGCAAAAAGATTTGATGGTCTGTTTAGGAGGACAATTAGGCATTCCTCCCATCAATCTTTCCAAATACAGAATAACTCCGGAAGTAATCAAATTACTTCCCGAGCGGGTAGTCCGGCATTATCTGGTCATCCCCGTTTCTAAAATAAAGAACGTAGTCAGCGTGGCTATGGTGGATCCCCTGAATATTTTTGCCTTAGACGATATCAAAACATTGACCCGCTCCGAAGTGGAAACAATGCTTACCACCCAGGATGACATCCAGGCGGCAATTGAGAAGTATTACGGCGCTAAAGCTTCCAAAATGGCCGAAATGGTAGAAAAGGCCCAGAAAGAAACCGCCGGGGAAAATATACAATTCGCCATCAGCGGTCTGGATAAACTGGATAAATTAGACGAACTGCCCGAATCAGCGGAAGCCGCTCCGGTTATTAAAGTGGTAGACGTGTTGATTCAGGAAGCGTTAAAAAACCGCGCCAGTGATATCCATTTTGAACCATTTGCCGACAGGGTGCGTATCCGTCTGCGTATAGACGGAATCATGCGTGAATTTTTCACACTGCCTAAAAAGATACAGAACGCGGTATTGACCAGACTAAAGATTATGTCTAATCTGGATATTACCCAAAAACGCCTTCCCCAGGACGGCCGGTTTAAAATTACTACTATGGAGAAAAAAGAAATAGACTTTCGAGTCTCCGTACTGCCTACTGCTTTTGGCAATAAAGTTGTCTTAAGGGTGCTGGATAAGGCTAATCTCTCCGTTGGTCTTGACCAATTGGGGTTCCCGCCCAAGTCTCTGGCTATCTTTACAGAAGGCATTGCTAAACCTTACGGGATGATTTTGTTAACCGGCCCCACCGGCTGCGGAAAATCAACAACGCTTTATTCCATCCTTAACCAGTTAAACACCACCGACAGACATATAGTGACCATAGAAGACCCGGTTGAATACCAGGTAGAACGAATTACCCAAATACAAACCAAACCGGAAATCGGCCTGACCTTTGCCAACGGCCTGCGTTCAGTGCTCAGGCAAAGCCCCGACATCATTATGGTAGGAGAAATCCGTGACGGAGAAACAGCGGATATTGCCGTTAAAGCAGCGCTCACCGGAGAATTAGTGCTCAGCACACTGCATACAAACGACGCCGCCTCAGCCATTACCCGGCTGATCGATATGGGGGTCGAACCGTTTCTCATCGCTTCTTCCGTTATTCTTATAGTCGCGCAAAGACTCTGCCGTAAAATTTGTCCTAATTGCAAGGAACCTTGCGCGATACCCCTGAATGTCCTAACTAAAATAGGAACAAATATACCCAAAGACGCTGTGTTTTATCATGGTAAAGGATGCGGTAAATGCAACCATTCAGGATATTATGGCAGAATAGGAATTCCCGAAGTCCTGAAAATAGATGAAAATATAAAAGAAATGATTATTCAGGGCGCTTCCAGCAATAAAATTAAAGAGTATGCCCGCTCTCAGGGAATGAATACATTGCGGGAAAACGGAGTGGAAAAATTTATAAGCGGAGAAACAACTATAGAAGAAGTCCTGAGGGTAACTGCTGAAGAATGAAAAAGGGAAATATATGCCTAACTTTAAATACATAGCCAAAGACGCCCAGGGAAAAACTCTTTCGGCCATAATAGAAAGCAAGGATACGGAATCTTTAGTCCTCGTCCTTCGGCAAAAAGGACTGGTACCCCTTTCTATTGAAGAAACAAAAACCAGCGCTAAAAACACGATGAGTAAAACAAAAGTAAAACTTGACGAACTGGTCATCTTTTCCCGCCAGCTGGCCACAATGGTAGACAGCGGAATCCCGCTGGTCCAGGCCCTGGACGTGCTGTCAGAACAAGCTCAAAAGACAGGTTTTCAAAAGGTTGTCTGCGCCCTCAGGGATAATATAGAAACAGGAAGCAGTCTATCCGACGCGCTGTCCCGGCATCCTTATGTTTTTTCCGCCCTTTTTGTGAATATGGTGCGGGCAGGGGAAAGCAGCGGTATGCTGGATACCATTTTGGAACGGCTGGCTAACTACCTGGAAAAGGTAAATATTCTGCAGCATAAAGTTACATCCAGCCTTACGTATCCTATCCTGATTATCTCCATGGCGATTATTATTACCTCTGTGCTGATTCTCAAAGTAGTCCCCACATTTAAAGGGATATTCGAAACCCTGGGCGGAGAACTACCCGCAATCACACAGATATTGATTGCCTTTAGTGATTTTGCCCGTAAAAATATCCCCTGGGTTATAATCGGCCTTTTTCTCTGCTCTTTCCTCTTTACTAAATTAACTCATACTGAACTGGGAAGAAAGTACATAGATAAAATAACATTGCGTCTGCCAATTATCGGCGGACTACTGCGTAAAATAGCCATTGCCCGGTTTTCGCGTACGTTATCCACACTAGTCAAAAGCGGCGTCCCCATTTTAACCTCCCTGCAGATTGTCGGTAAGACATCCGGGAATAAAGTAGTGGAAGAAGCCGTTGAGCATGTGCGCACAAGTATCCGGGAAGGAGAAAATATCTCCGGGCCTCTGGCCAAAAGCGGAGTATTCCCTCCCATGGTAACCCGGATGATTGAGGTAGGAGAACAAACAGGAGAATTGGAGAAAATGCTGTCGAAAATTGCCGATTTTTATGAAGAACAGGTGGATACGGCGGTAAACGGGCTGACTTCTTTAATTGAGCCTATAGTCATCCTGTTCTTAGGCTTAATCATAGGCGGCATTGTGGCGGCTATGTTTCTGCCGATATTTAAGATTACAGAACTTATCCACTAAACTCCCGAACGAAAGATAAGGATTGGGAAAAAATTGGAAAAATCAAGGGGCCGGAAAAATAAAAGAATCTTGACAGAGTATAGCCAAAATGCTATACTTTGTAGTAGGGAGGGTATGGAATCTCTCGACGCTGATATACTGTTTCTTTAAAGAAATACGTGGATTATAAATAGTGTTATCACGCATAAAACCTAAAGAAACAGGCATACAGTGGAACCCATAAGGGAAGAAAGGAGGGGGAAAGAAAATGTGGAGAATAAATCGTAAAGGGTTTACGTTGGTAGAAATAATGATCGTAGTTGCTATTATAGCTCTATTAGCCGCCATCGCTATCCCTAACCTGCTCAGAGCCAGGATTAACGCCAATCATACCGCGGCAACTTCCGCTTTAAAATCAATCAATACTGCCGCTCAAAGTTTCAACGGCGCCAATCCTGCCCGTGGATATCCGGCAAGTTTAGCTGAACTGACCGGAACAGCGGCAACAGCTCCCGCGGGTCCGCCTTATGTCGACCCGACAGTAGATACTACTACTACAGGCCGTTCAAGACAAGGGTATAACTTCACGTATACCATTACTGAAGGCGCAGGGACATCGGCCGATCCAGGGCTCAGATTTACGGTATATGCCACGCCGGCCACCGCGAACGTGACTGGTGTGAATACCTATTTCTGTGATGAGTCTGGTGTATTGTATTACAGCACTACAGCTCAGGCAAACCCGGGAGAACAGGCAGCCTCCGGAACCGATCCGGACGGCGCTGGTGTTGACTGGTTACAAGCAGAATAAAAAGCACCAATGTTTTTCTGTGCAACTACCAAAAGGCGATAAGTTGAAAAACTTATCGCCTTTTATTTTGTATTTCTATCTTATTTATTTTTTAAAGAGATAAGGCTAAAAACAGTTGACAAGGTAATTGTTTCGTGGTAGAGTCAAGTTGAAGAAAGACAATAAAATTTATTTTAATTTTATATCAAATTTAATATGAAAAAAAAGGGTTCTATAGGCTTAGACATAGGAACACGGCATATTAATATAATAAAACTATCCGCCACTACGCCAGGCGTTGAACTTCTTGATGTTGCCTGTATCTCCTCTAATCCGCGGCAGGAAAAAACGGAAAAGATAAAAGAGTTAAAAGCAATTGTGCAGGAAAAAGGGATTGCTTCTTTTCCCGTTAATATCGGTATTTGCGGAGAATCTGTCGTTGTCCGCTACATTACCCTGCCTAAAATGAACACAAAAGAAATCGGCGAGGCTTTAAAATTTGAAGCCCAGCAATACATTCCTTTCAAAGTAGAAGAGGTCATATTTGATTATTATGTATTAGGCCCCGCGGAAACAGACAGCAATAAAATCCGTCTCGTCCTGGTAGCGGCCAAAAAAGAAACGATAAATGAACTGATTGATTTATTGCAACAGGCCGGCCTTACTCCCAACATTATAGACCTGAATTCCTTTGCCTTAATGAATTGTTTTCAATTCAATAACCCCGAAGTCAACAAAGAATCCGTAACCGCAATCGTCAACTTGAATCTCGATTTATTAAGTATCAATATCCTCCAAGGCGCTTCTCTTTATTTTACCCGCGATGTTTATCTGTCTGAAGCAACCTCATTGATAGCGCGTCAACAAAGCGCGGAAGGCGAAAATCTTCAATTAGTCTTAGAAAACATTATCCGGGAAATCCGCCTTTCTTTTGATTACTACGAAAGTGAATTTGAAAAGCACATCAACACAACCTTTTTCAGCGGTGAAGGTATTCGTATCCCCAGTCTAATGGATATGCTGAAGAGCAAGTTAGGTAAAGAAATAGTTTCCTGGAACCCCCTGCAAAAGTTAATTATTAATTCCACTCAATTCAATACAACTGAATTACAGGAAAAGTCTGCTGTCCTGGCTATTGCCTGCGGACTGGCCTTGAGAGAAATATGATAATGAAACCTCTATGTTCCATTTTTAGCAAGATATCAAGAAGGATGGAAATCCCCCTCTTTCCCCCTTTACAAAAGGGAGACGTAAGAGAGATTTGGGGTAGAGGTAAAACAAGAGGATTTACCTTAATGGAACTAACCATTGCCTCTGTGGTGCTTACTACCGCCATATTAAGTTTATTGGGAACCTATACCAGCTGTTTCAACCTCAATGAAACCAACAGAAATCTGACTATCGCCTTAAACAGCCTGCAGGAAAGATTGGAAAACATTCACAGCCTGCGCGATATGCAGACACCTCTGGCTGCCGGGCACTATACTGAACAACTGGCCAATTTCCCCAGAAAACATTGCCTGGTGATTGATGTCTTTGATAACGGAGCAGATCCTGACGGGATAAGTAACGCGGATTTGTTTTGGATCAGCCTGTCCCTAAGCTGGAAACAGGCAGGCAATAGAATAATCGGAGAAGACAACGGAAGCGGGATAGGCGGAACTGAACTTAACGGCAGCCTCGACGGCACGGAAGACACGAACGGAAAT
>JAZDEE010000008.1:0-2099 GCA_043809065.1 Candidatus Omnitrophota bacterium
GAGACTACGGCGTTATATCTGGCTAAACTGATTAAGTCCTGGGGCGTAAAAGCCACCCGCATTGCCTGTGGGATTCCGGCCGGCGGCAATTTGGAGTATGCCGACCAAACAACCTTGTGCCGGGCATTACAAGGCAGGCAGGAGATTTAGTAGGGACAGGCCTAAGGCCTGTCCCTAAACAGATCTTGACCTGTGTTAAAATATAGATATAACATAAATGCAGGGACAGATTTTGTCCCTGTCCGAATAATTAAAATCCCCCTCTAGAAATTTGTTTTTAGACTAAAGCAGGGGATTATTTTCTCTATTTTTTCGTTGAAAGTGAGGAGGTAAAATGAAGGATTTAATTGAAGTGCGCTGGCATGGCCGGGGCGGCCAGGGCGCGAAAACGGCGGCGCAGTTTTTAGCGGAGGCGGCCTTAGAGGCGGGAAAATATATCCAGGCCTTTCCGGAATATGGTCCGGAGCGGGCCGGTGCTCCTGTGCGCACGTATACCCGCATCAGCACCAAACCCATAAACGTGCATTGCAGTGTGGCCAATCCCGGATACGTGGTAGTAATTGACCCGACCTTGTTGAGCCCGGCAATTGTGGAAGGGTTAACTGAGGAAGGCATTCTGCTCGTCAATACTTCTGAATCCATAGAAGTTGTGCGCCAAAAAACCGGTTTCAATAAGGGAAAAGTAGTGGTGGTGGATGCGACCAGGATTGCCTTGGATACGTTAGGCCAGCCGATGCCGAATATGCCGATGTTGGGGGCATTGGTAAAGGTTGCGCCTTTAGTGGAAATCACCGCGTTATACGAAAGCATTAAAAGTAAATTTCTCAAGAAAATCGGCGAAGAAAAAACCAATGCCAATATCGCCGGCATTAAACGCGCATACGAAACCGTGGGGACAGGTCTGTGACCTGTTCGTTATATAATGGGTCATTATAATAAATGTAATAAATGCAGGGACAGGGCTTGCCCCTGTCCAAATATAATAAAGAGGTAACATCAATGAAACAAAAAAGCTGGAAAGAGATTCCTATCGGCGGACTAATTGATCAAGCCGGCAGCGCCGCGGAATATAAAACCGGCGAGTGGCGGACTTATAAGCCGGTGAAGGATGAAAAAAAGTGCACCAACTGTCTGCTCTGCTGGATATATTGCCCGGATTCATCCATCCTGGTCAAAGACAAAAAGATGGTTGGTTTTGATTTAGACCATTGCAAAGGATGCGGTATTTGCGCGTCCGTTTGTCCGGTAAAATGCATTAAAATGGAATAAATAAGTAGGGACAGGTCTGTGACCTGTCCCTAATAAATTATTCCGCAGAAAATATGAAAGGCGAAAAAATGACTAAATTTATACCCTTAACAGGTGATCAGGCGGCAGCCGAGGCAATGCGCCAGATTGAACCGGATGTCGTTGCTGCCTATCCGATTACACCGCAGACAGAGATTGTCATGACTTACGCTCAGTTCGTTGCCGACGGGCGTGTGCGCACGGAGATGATTCCTGTAGAGTCTGAGCACAGCGCGATGAGCGCCTGTGTAGGCGCGGCCGCCGCAGGCGCGCGCACAATGACCGCTACTTCAGCCAACGGTTTGGCGCTGATGTGGGAAATCGTCTATATTGCCGCCTCAACGCGCCTGCCCATAGTGATGCCGGTGGTGAATCGCGCGCTTTCCGGGCCGATAAACATTCACTGCGACCATTCCGACACTATGGGGGCACGAGATTCCGGCTGGATTCATATTTATTGCGAAAACAATCAGGAAGTTTATGAAAACGTAATTATGGCCGTGCGCATTGCCGAACACAAAGACATCCTTCTTCCGGTAATGGTTTGCCAGGACGGATTCATTACCTCGCACGCCTTGGAAGGGGTAAAATTATACCCCGATAAGCAGGTCAAAGATTTTATCGGCGAATATAAAATAGACCATCCGCTTTTGGACGTGGACCATCCGGTTACTTACGGGCCGTTGGATTTGCAGGATTACTATTTCGAACACAAACGCCAGCAGGCCGGGGCGATGACCAATGCCTTACAGGTTATCCCGGAGATATTCGCGGCCTTTGAAAAGCATTTCGGCACAAAATACGATTTTGTG
>JAZDEE010000009.1:0-3012 GCA_043809065.1 Candidatus Omnitrophota bacterium
AGGCGAAAAAGGTTTACCTGATCGGCTGCGGCACCTGCGCCACTCTTTGTAAGACCGGCGGTAAAGATGAAGTGCTGGCGATGAAGAAGGCGCTGGAGGATAAAGGCAGACAGATTTGCGGCTGGATGGTGATTTCTACTGCCTGCGATGTGCTCAGTCAGGAAGCGCTGAAACAGGAAGAGAAGGCAATCAAGCAAGCGGATGTTATTTTAGCGCTGGCCTGCGGTTTTGGCGTGCAAAGAATAGCCGAATGCGCGGATAAAATGGTTATCCCGGCGCTGGACACCTTATTTATCGGCAAGGAAGACCTGGAGTTTAAGGAGTGCGTTCAGGTCTGCGCTCAATGCGGTGAGTGTGTTTTGGGTGTTACTGCCGGCATCTGTCCGGTAGTTTCCTGCCATAAAGGGCTGCTTAACGGCCCCTGCGGAGGCACTAATAAAGGCAAGTGTGAAGTAGATAAAGAAAAAGATTGCGCCTGGACCCTAATTTATAATAAATTAAAAGCATTGGGACGCCTGGATCTGATGGAACGCGCCCAGCCGCCCAGGGATTATCAGAAGGTAATTAAGCCGGGGAAGGCGAAATTTATTTGACGATTCGGTGTGCGGTTTTCGGTTAGCGGTTTGCAAAATCGGGGGACTCAATACCTATTTTAGAGGAAGTTGAATATGACCAGGAAAGAAAATATGTCAGCGTATTTAAGCGATACAAATCCCGAAATAGAAGAGGTGCAGATTTCTTTAATCCGGCAAGCTGGCACAGCTGAGAGAGTGGCACGTATGCGCTCACTTTCACAGACAACCATTAATCTTTCCCGCCGGGCTATTTTTCGCGCGCATCCGGAGTATACTGAACGAGAACTGGATGTGGCTTTTGTCAGTTTGCATTATGGTAGAGAGGTAGCGAGTCGTTTGGCCGAGTACTTGACCCGGAAGGGATTATGAGAAAATCCGATTTATTAGACAAGGCTTTTACTGAGGCAGAGGTTACACTATGAAACCGCCATTTAGAGAAGTGTTGAGTTCTAAGGATTTTGTGATAACCGCGGAAATCGGCCCGCCAAAATCTACTGATTTGGCGGAGATGCGCGCTCATATTGAACTGCTTAAAGACAGGGTGGATGCCTTAAATGTTACCGATAATCAAAGTTCGGTAATGCGTTATCCTTCTTTGGGCACGTGTATTATTATTAAAGAATCCGGCGGTGAGCCGATTTTACAGATGACCTGCCGCGACCGCAACCGGCTGGCCCTGCAATCAGACCTGTTGTTTGCCTATTCCCGCGGCATCAGAAATGTTTTGGCCTTAACCGGCGATGCGGTGTCCGTGGGTGACCACAAAGCGGCTAAGGCCGTGTTTGACTTGGATTCAGTCCAGCTTATCCAGATGATTCGGGCAATGGAAAAAGGAAAGGATTCCGCCGGCAACGAACTGAAAGGCGGATTTGATTTCTGTGTGGGGGCAATCGTTACTCCTGAAGCTGACCCTTTAGAACCGCAGCTGATTAAGTTTAAGAAAAAACTGGCTGCCGGGCTGGAGTTCATTCAGACTCAGGCGGTATACGACCTGGCGAAGTTTCGGAAGTTTATGGATATTATTAAAAGTTATCAGGGCAAGACTAAAATACTTGCCGGGATTGTCCTGTTGACCTCAGCGGCAATGGCCAAATATATGAATGAAAATGTCCCCGGGGTCAGTGTCCCGCAGAAATTGATTGATGAATTTAAGGATGTGCCTAAAGAAGGCCGCCTGAAAAAAGGCATAGAGATTGCCGCCCGGCTAATCAGAGAAATCCAACGGGACAAACTTTGTGACGGGGTACATATAATGGCGATAGGTAAAGAAGATATTGTCCCGGAGATTTTGCAAACATCGGGATTGTAAAAAATTATTCTGTAGGGGGACAAACCTGCCTGTCCCGTTATTTCTGTAGGGGACGGGCATGCCCGTCCCGTTGAACAAGGAGTAGAAATGGCCGCACAATTATTACAGGGCAAGACAATAGCGACGCGGATTAACGAAGGCTTAAAAAAAGAAATAGCAGAGTTGAAGCAAAAGACCGGTTGTTCCCCGAGATTAGTGAGTATTCAGGCGGGAGCGAATCCGGCATCAGCGGTTTACGTTAAATCGCAGAAAAAAAATGCCCAGGAGTTGGGAATAGAATATGTCCTGGAGACGCTGGAGGCGGCAGCCTCGGAAGATCTCTTGCTCAAACTTATCCAGGGGCTGAATCAGGATAAGACAGTTTCCGGAATAATTGTTCAGCTGCCTTTGCCTAAGGGGATGAATCATCGCAAGGTAATCAGCGTTATCGCGCCGGAAAAGGATGCCGAAGGAATGCACCCGCAAAACTTAGGCCGGGTGCTTTTAGGCGACGCGGATATTGCGCCCTGCACGGCGCAGGCGGCAATGGAGTTGATAGTTTCGACGGGAGTCGAGCTTTACGGCAAGGAAGCGGTCATCGTGGGACATTCGGAGATTGTGGGAAAGCCGCTGAGTATGCTATTATTAAATAAGTTTGTGACTACGACTGTCTGCCATATTGCCACCAGTGAGCGGGGAGTTCTTTCCGAACATGTGCGGAAAGCGGAAATTCTGGTTGTAGCTGTGGGCAAGGCGGAATTGATTAAAGGCGAATGGATTAGAAAAGATGCCATTGTTATTGATATTGGCATCAATCAGGTGGGAGATAAACTGGTGGGTGATGTGGAGTTTGAACAGGCCCAAGAACGGGCCGCTTTTATTACCCCGGTTCCCGGCGGAGTCGGCCCGCTTACGGTAACAATGTTGATGCGCAATGTGGTTAGTGGTTTTAAAGCGCAGCATAATCTTTAAACAAAAGGGGCAGCGCCCCTAAAAAAAGGAGGCGGAAGATGCAGAAGTTAAGTGTGAAAGCGCTGGCGATGGCTATGGGGCTTGTTTGCGGCAGCGGCGCGCTTTTGATGGGATGGATATCTATCGGCGGATACGGACGGCAGTTTGTGGACATGATGGCTTCTTTCTACCTGGGGT
>JAZDEE010000010.1:0-9866 GCA_043809065.1 Candidatus Omnitrophota bacterium
AAAACCTACCGGGCCTCTACGCTGATCCTGGTGGAAGAGGGAAGGGTGATTAATCCTTTGATTGAAGGACTGGCTGTTTCCACCAGCACCGCCCAGCGTTTGGCCGTGCTCAGAGAACAGATACTCGGCTGGGACAGAATCAATCAGTTGATTAAAAATCTCAACCTGGCCAAAGAGGTCAAAAACCAGGAGCAATTTGAAGAACTGGTCAAAGACTTGCGCAAGTCTATTAAAGTATCTTTGCGCAGTAACAATATTGTCAGCATATCCTATGAAGGCAAGGACCCGCAGGGAGCGCAGGATATAGTTAAAACTATTACCGACATCTTTATTGCCGAAAATCTCCGCCAGCAAAACCAGGAAACCGACGCGGCGATTGCTTTTATCAACGATCAGCTTAAATTATATCAGAAAAAAGTTAAACAGTCGGATATCGCCCGTATGCAGGATCAACTCAAGAATCTGCTTATTGACTCTACGGAAAAACACCCGATGGTAATCGCTCTGCGCAAGAATATTGCCGCTGCTCAGGCGCAGTTGGATAAAGGAGATTATACCGTTACTGAGTCCGCGCTGGCGGGTTCCGACAGCGAACTGCAGGGGTTAAAGGCGGAATTAAAGCAGATGCGCGAGGAGTTGGCTACCTCCAGCATTGACGCGGCCGACGGCGGGGCGAACCGGACAAAAATGGCCTCGGCTACCAATGAGAAGTTATATAAACTGCTGCTTTTGGAACAGATTGATAAAGTAACGGCCCAGGATGCCGATGTGAATCAGGCTTTATACAACAAGCTTCTGGAACGGCTGGAGACGGCCAAACTTACCCAGAGCCTGGAGGCGTCCAAAGAAGGGACAAGATATACGATTTTAGACCCGGCCAGACTTCCGCTCAAGCCCATCAGCCCGAATAAGGTTTTACTGCTGTTCATTGGCGCTTTTTTAGGATTCTGCGCCGGAGGCGGGCTGATTTTTACTGTGGAGATGTTGGACCATTCGTTCCTGGGGGCGGATGAATTAAAGGAATTCCTGGACGTGCCTTTATTAGGCGCTATTTCCCGGATAGTTACCAGCCGGGATTTACAAGCCGCCAGGGTGCGCCGGATAAAAGTAATCAGCCTGTCGGCGGTGGTAGGCGTTTTACTGCTGGTAGTTATTATATTTAATGTGTTGTTGGCGGGTTAAATGTACAAAAAATTTTACAATTTTACCGACAAGCCTTTTAATCTGACGCCTAACTCTAAGTTTTTCTATTCCAGCGAGAAACATAAAGAGGCGCTGAATTGTCTGCTTTTGGCTATCGCCGATAGAAACGGCTTTGTGGTGATTACCGGAGAGATTGGTTCGGGCAAAACCACGGTCTGCCGCGCGCTCTTAAATATGCTGGATGAAAGAACCCGGGCGGTGCTGATATTAAATACATATCTTAACCGAAAAGAATTGTTAATCGCCATCCTTGATGACCTGAAGATAGAATACAAATCGAAAACCAAGACCGCGCTGTTATCAGCGTTAAACCGCTATCTTCTGGAACAGGCTGCCGCCGGGACAAACGTGGTTTTACTTATTGATGAAGCGCAGAATCTGACTCCCGCGGTGCTGGAGGAAGTGCGCATGCTTTCCAATCTGGAAACGGAAGAAGATAAACTGATTCAAATCGTTTTGATGGGCCAGCCCGAACTGCGTAAAAAACTGGCCCATCCCCGGCTGGAACAATTCCGCCAGCGGGTGGTTTTACATTATCACTTAGGTCCGTTGACTTATGAAGAGACCAGGGAATACGTTAAACATCGTTTAATCAAGGCGGGCAATGCCGGCGCGGATATTTTCAGCCCGCAGGCAGTGGAGAAAATATATGAGTATTCACGGGGAATTCCCCGTTTAATCAACCTGGCCTGTCACAATGCTTTAATCAGCGGCGTGGTTTATGAAACCCGCTTAATCAGCGGCGAAATAGCCGCCGAAACGGTTAAAGAGTTAGCGGCAGGGTGGGGAGAAAGTCCAATAATCAATCACCAATAACCCAAAAATGGATAGAGGACAATTGTAGGGCCCGTTCCCCGAACGGGCCGCGAAGAAGCGTAGATCAAAGAGAATAGCCCTTAGCTCTAAGCCCTAAGCCGTATAATCCGCAAGGAGGAATAATTGTGGGTAAAATTACTGAAGCGTTAAAAAAAGTAGCTGATGAGAGGATTGCCCGGATACAAAAGGAACCCGAAATACAATATGTCGTGCGCACTGTGGAACATACGGCGATTGATGAACATATAGTTTCTTTCCATGACCCGGGGTCTCCCGTCGGGGAACAATATAAGATTGCCCGCACTAATATCCAGCGTTTTAAACAAACCAAAAATTACAAGACCTTTATGATTTCCAGCTCGATAAACAGCGAGGGCAAGACTGTTACCGCGGTGAATCTGGCTTTGGCTTTGGCTTCGGACTTAGACGACCAATCCGTTCTTTTAATAGACGCCGATATGCGCCGGGGACGGGTGGGCCGCTATTTGGGAGTAGAGCATAGCCCGGGGTTATCCGAACTTTTAAAAGGGGAGGCCCAGATAGATGCTGTGCTGGCTCGTTCCAGTATCAAAAATCTGACTTTGCTTCTTTGTGGTAAGACTCCGAAGAACGCGGCGGAACTTTTGGCTTCCCGGAAAATGGGACAGGTCATTGCCGCGCTGAAAGGCCGATTCGATTACATCCTTATTGATACGCCTCCGGTGATGCCGTTAACCGACGCCTGCGTCTTAGGCCCGATGGTAGACGGGGCTATTTTGGTAATCCGGGCGGCGCGCACCCAGCGGGGAATGGTAAAACATACGCAAAATCGTCTGCAGCAGTCCGGGACGATGATTCTGGGGAGTATCATGACTAACGTGGAATACCATCTGCCCCAGTACTTATACCGCTATATTCAGGAATATAGCAAATACAGTTACAAAGAGCAAAGCGCGTAGCGTGGGCCCGTTCTCTGAACGGGCCGCAAAGAGCATAGCGCATAGCGTGTAGGGCCCGTTCCCCGAACGGGCCGCGAAGAAGCGTAGATCAAAGAGAATAGCCCTAAGCCCTACGCCGTACAAGGCAAATAAACAAAAACACGAGGGGGACGAAAGAGGTGAAGTATCGTGAAGTTACAACTACTTGTTTTACTGTCCTTCCTTGTGTCCATGACCTTATGCGGATGCAAAAAGGGGGATGGAGCGTTTGATTTAAGCAGTCTGTTTGGAACCGGGATTTCTGCCGGCACGACCGGCACAGGTTCCTCTGGCAGCGGAGAAGAAGGCTCCGGCAGCGGCGGGGTAGACAGCAATGGCGATCCCGTGGGATTCGTTCACCACCCCGAACCGGCTACTTTAGGCCTTCTAAGTTTCGGCCTGTTTGCTTATGCCTTGTTGAAGAAAAGAAGAAAAAACAGTCCATAGTCGACAGTAGACTGTGGACTTCTTAGAAGGAGCAATAAATGAAACAAAAAAGATTCTTAGTCACCGGCGGAGCCGGTTTTATCGGTTCGAATATAGTTGAGCGCTTACTAAAGGAAGGCCATTTTGTCCGTGTCCTGGACAACTTCTCCAGCGGTAAGGAAGAAAATTTAGATTTTGTTCTCTTCCCGCCAACCGCTACCCGCCAACCCTGCCTTGCCGGCTCGCCTCACGGCGAAGCCGTGGGCAGGCAGGCGCTAACCGCTTCTTTCGACATCATCCGCGGCGACATCCGCGACTACGCGGCCTGTCTTGAGGCTTGCGCGGACATAGACTACGTCCTGCATCAGGCGGCTCTGCGCAGTGTGCCTAAATCAATGACCTGTCCGCACGACTATAACGCGGTCAACATAGACGGCACGTTAAATATGCTTGAGGCGGCCGCTAAACAAGGGGTAAAACGCCTGGTGATGGCTTCATCCAGTTCGGTTTACGGGGACGCGGAAATCTTTCCGCAAAAAGAAGAGCATCCTTCGAAACTGCTTTCGCCTTACGCCCTTTCCAAACTAGCCGGGGAATACTACTGCCGGATATTTTCCCAATTCTTTAATCTGGAAACCGTCTGCCTGAGATATTTCAACGTCTTTGGCCCCAAGCAGGCCCTGGATGATGAATACGCCGTAGTTATTCCTAAGTTTATCCACTGCATTTTAAATAACGAACAGCCGCCCATATTCGGCACCGGTAAACAATCGCGCGATTTCACTTATATTGACAACGTAGTGGAGGCCAACATCTTAGCCGCGGCAGTTTCCTTAACCGCGAACCCTGAACCGCTAACCGCTAACCCTGTTCCCCACGCGGTGCTCAACGTGGCCACCGGTAAAGATAATACCGTTCTGGAATTAGTGCAGGTTTTAAACAAAATCATCGGTAAAGATATTAAACCAAAGTTTCTCCCGGTGCGCGCCGGCGACGCCTTCCGCACCAATGCCGACATCACTAAGCTGAAGAAGACCTTAAGCTATACACCCAAAGTCACCTTCGCCGAAGGCCTGCGCAGGACCGTGGAGTGGTTTAAGAAGCTTAATTAAAATAAATTCTATTGCATTAGCTTAACAAATATGATAAGCTATGAGTATGAAACTTGAAGGTTTCCTTAAAATTACCAGGGATTTGCCGGTTATTGAAATAGAACTGCTGCTTGCCGGTATTTCTAATCCTGACCCGCTTAAGGTTCAGATTAGCCGCTGGGAAAAGGCGGGTAAGCTTATCCAGCTTAAAAGGGGCATTTATTTATTGGCTGACGCCTATCGTAAAATTGAGGTTTACGAGCCATACATTGCCTCAATTTTGAAGAGGCCATCGTATCTTAGTCTGGAGAAAGCGCTTGAATACTATGGCCTTATTCCCGAGGCAGTAAAAGTGTATACTTCCGTAACTACCAAACGGGCGGGGGTATTTTCTTCCCCGGCAGGGGTTTTTGGCTACAAGCATATTAAGAGTTCATTATTTTGGGGCTATAAGCCGCTTACCTTACGCCGGCAAACGGCTTTTATCGCCGCCCCGGAAAAGGCTTTGCTGGATTTGATTTACCTGAACGGAATCAAGATTACCTCCGACTACCTTGAAGGACTGCGACTGCAGAATCTTGAGCAGATTAATCTTGATACCCTTTTTCAGTATGCCGGAAAATTTCAAAAACCGGGAATGCTGCGTGCCGCTAAAGTAATCGAAAAATATGTTCGGTCCTATAACAAGGGGGGGAAAGCGCTATGAAAGAGTATCTTCTGGACCTGGTTTTAAAGCAATCGGGATATAACGCGAAATTTAACGCTATGCGCGAATACCTTCAGGCCTATACGTTAAGAATCATGCACGCAGAGGGGTTGTTTCGCGCAACCGCGTTCTTAGGAGGGACTGCCTTAAGGTTTTTATATAACCTGCCGCGGTTTTCCGAAGATTTGGATTTTTCTTTGGTTAATAAAGAAGAGCATCAGTTTTCCGCTTTAATTAAAAAGGTAAAAGAAGAACTATTCTTAGCCGGATATAACGTCGCGGCAACCTGCGACGAGGGAAAAACCGTTTGCAATTCTTTCATTAAGTTTGAAGGTTTAATGTATGAAGCGGGTCTTTCGCCTCTGAAAAGCCAGAAATTTTCCATTAAGATAGAGATTGACACCAACCCGCCGGCAGGGGCTGTGTTAAAAACGGATATTATCAATAAGTATTTCCCGATTGCCTTTCTTTCTTATGATTTACCCTCGCTGTTTTCAGGCAAAACCCACGCCCTTTTAAGCAGGAAATACACCAAGGGCAGAGATTTTTTTGATTTAGGCTGGTATCTTTCCAAATGGAAAGATTTAGCGCCTAACTTTACTCTCTTGGAAAACGCGTTAAAACAAACCGGCTGGCAAAAAGAAATTCCTTCTGAAAAGACGTGGAAGAAGATTATTGCCGGAGTTGTTCAGGAAGTAGACTGGAAAAAAGTAAAACAGGATGTGGAAAACTTCCTGGAAAATCCCCGGGACCTGGAGATTTTCACCAGGGAAAACATTCTAAAATTATTAGAGTAAGCCGGATGTATTTCTGTAAATAATCATTTTTGATTATATAGAGAAAAAAGGGCTGCGGGGAGTTTTGTAGAGCATAGGGCGTAGAACTCTTAGCCCTAAGCCGTACATGTAGGGCCCGTTCCCCGAACGGGCCGCGTAATAAGAGGTAAAAATGAGTTTCTGGCATAATAAAAAAGTAGTAGTTACCGGCGGAGCGGGTTTTCTGGGCGCGTTTGTAGTGAATAAACTTAAAGAACGCGGCTGCCGAAACGTGTTCATCCCCGGAATCGAAGAATATAACCTGGTCGAAATGGAAGCGGTCAAGCGTCTCTATAAAGACGCCGCCCCGGATATCGTTATCCATTTAGCCGCCCAGGTAGGCGGGATAGGGGCGAACAGAAATAATCCCGGCAAATTCTTTTACGAAAACTTGATGATGGGTTTGCAGATGATGGAAGTGGGACGCTGTTCGCGGATTGAAAAATTCGTTACTCTGGCGACCATTTGCGCCTATCCCAAATTCGCGCCTGTTCCTTTTAAAGAAGAAGACATCTGGAATGGTTACCCCGAAGAAACCAATGCCCCTTACGGATTGGCTAAAAAGATGCTCTTAGTCCAGGCCCAGGCTTACCGGCAGCAATACGGCTTTAACGCTGTTTGTCTTTTCCCGGTGAACCTTTACGGCCCGGGTGATAATTTTAACCTGGAAACCTCGCATGTCATCCCGGCCCTGATTAAAAAATGTTTTGACGCCCAAGCAAAGGGAGCTGTCCCGGAAATTACCGTCTGGGGCACAGGCAAGCCGACCAGAGAATTTCTCTATGTGGAGGATTGCGCGGAAGGCATTGTATCAGCCGCGGAAAAATACAACAAAAGTGAACCCGTGAATATTGGCGCCGGTTTTGAAATTACTATACAGGATTTAGTGAACCTTATCTGTGAACTTACCGGCTTCAAAGGAAAAATTATTTGGGATAACACTAAACCCGACGGCCAGCCGCGCCGCTGCCTGGACGTAACCCGGGCGTTTAAAGAATTTGGCTTCCAAGCCAAAACCGATTTGAAAACAGGCTTACAAAAAACAATAGACTGGTATAGACAGCATAGAGCGTAGGGCGAAGAGCATAGAGCAAAGAGCGAAGGGAATAGCACTTCGCCCTGTGCCGTAGATGTAGGGCCCGTTCCCCGAACGGGCCGCGTTATCCTACGCCCTACGCCGTACGTGAAGGAAACAAAATGAAAACAGCATTAATTACCGGTATTACCGGACAAGACGGTTCGTATCTTACGGAATTGTTACTGGATAAAGGTTATGAAGTGCACGGCCTAATCCGCCGGTCCAGCACCTTCAATACCGACCGCATAGAACATCTCTACGTTGACCCGCACGAGCAGGACGCCCGGTTATTTTTACATCACGGAGACTTAGCGGATAACAGCCAGTTAACCAACCTGATTTACAATATCAAACCGGAAGAAATCTATCACCTGGCCGCGCAGAGCCATGTTAGGGTAAGCTTTGATATCCCGGAATATACCGGAGACATTGTCGGCCTGGGCACCACCCGCATACTGGAAGCTATGCGCAGAAGCGGCATCAAAACCAGATTCTATCAGGCCTCCAGCAGTGAAATGTATGGCGACGCCCCGGCGCCTCAAAACGAAGAAACGCCGTTTGCCCCCAGAAGCCCTTACGCTATTGCCAAGGTCTATTCCTACTGGATGGCTAAAAATTACCGGGAGGCTTACGGCCTTTTTGTCTGTAACGGCGTTCTTTTTAATCATGAATCGCACCGCAGAGGAGAGACCTTTGTTACCCGTAAGATTACGCGGGGCTTAGCCAATATCCTGGCCGGCAAACAAAAGAAGATGTTTTTAGGCAACCTCGACGCCAAAAGAGACTGGGGGTATGCCCCGGAATTTGTCCAGGCGATGTGGCTGATGCTTCAGCAGGATTCGCCCGGAGATTATGTGGTCGGAACGGGAGAGAGTCATTCCGTCCGGGAGTTTATTGAGTGCGCCTTTGGCTATGCCGGGATTGAAATCGGGTGGGAAGGCAAGGGAGTCAACGAAAAAGGAATCGTCCGGTCATTAAGTAATGGTTTTAGTTCAGTTTTCACCATAGGAGATGTTTTGATTGAGATAGACCCGCGTTATTTCCGGCCTACGGAGGTCTGTTTTCTCCAGGCCGACGCCGCCAAAGCCGTGAAGATACTCGGCTGGAAGCCCAGGGTTACTTTTAAAGAACTGGTAAAAATCATGGTTGATTGCGATCTGGAAGCCGCAGGCTTAGCCCATCCTCAGGAAGGCAAAAAAGCGCACATAAGAAACGGCATCGCCTGGACCACCAACCAATGTGTGCGACGAGCGGCGTAGGGCATAGGGCATAGAGGGAAGACGGGGAGTTGATATAAGTGAGTAAAAATCCGAAGCACGAAATTCGAAATCCGAAACAATGTTCGAATTATCAAAATTTTGAATGACCAAAACAAATGCCTAAAGAATATGATTTAGAAGAAAGGACCGAACAATTTGCAAAAGATGCAATCCAATTATGCAAAAAATTGTCCAAAAATACCATAAATATTGAGTTAATTAGCCAAGCAGTAAGAGCTTCCGGCTCAGTGGGCGCGAATTATATAGAAGCAAATGAAGCGCTAAGCAGGAAAGATTTCTTTAATCGTATCAAAATATGCAGAAAAGAAGCAAAAGAATCAAGATATTGGTTTAGACTTATTAGTTCAGCGAATCCGGAGTTTGAAAAGGAATTGAAAGCCCTTATACAAGAATCAACAGAGTTAATGAATATATTTGGAGCTATTCTGCGTAAAGGTTCTTAGTTTTGAAAATTTAAGCATTTAAGAATTCGGATTTGTTTCGTATTTCGATATTCGAATTTCGGATTTAAAACTGTAATAAGACTTAATGTGTTTGTATTAACCCTAAAGGACCCTTGAATGAAAAACTCAATGCCCACGATACCCATAACCATCATCAAACCCAAACCCGGCTGGCAGTTGATTGATTTTAAGGAATTAAACGCCTACCGCGGGTTGTTTTATTTTTTGGTGTTAAGGGATATCAAAATAAAATATAAACAAACGGTGTTAGGCGCGGCCTGGGCGGTAATCCAGCCCTTCTTTACTATGATAGTGTTTAGTTTATTTTTTGGCAGACTGGCCAACGTCCCTTCGGACAGCGTGCCGTATCCGATTTTTTCTTATTCCGCCCTGGCTATTTGGGTTTACTTTTCTAATTCCCTGAGTATGTCGGCCAACAGCCTGGTGGGAAATACCGAACTAATCAGCAAGGTATATTTCCCCAGGATGATTGTGGCGGTTTCGCCGATTATTGCCGGATTGCTCGATTTTATGATCTCGCTTGTCGTGCTTTTTATCATGATGCTTTTTTACGGGATAAAACTAACACCCGCTCTGGCATTGTTTCCGGTCTTGACGGTTTTGGCAATGATGATTGCCAGCGGCGTGGGGATGTGGCTGGCTGCCTTAAACGCTCAATACAGGGATATAAAATATACCGTTCCTTTTATGATTCAGTTATGGATGTTTGTTTCTCCCATTGCCTATCCCGCTTCGATGGTCCCGGAGAAATTCCGTTTCTGGTACGCGCTTAATCCGATGGCCGGCATAGTGGAAGGTTTTCGTTCCATATTATTAGGCACAATCCCCTTCCCGTCCCGGATGATAATGATTTCCGCCATCAGCGCCGTCCTGATCCTGATCACCGGCGCGATGTATTTTAGAAGAATGGAGCGAACCTTTGCCGACGTGATTTAGCAAAGAGCAAAGAACTCTTAGCCCTACGCCCTATGCCCTATGCTCTACGCCCTACGCCGTAGTGTAGGGCGTTCCCCGAACGGGCCGCGTCTTAG
>JAZDEE010000011.1:0-3703 GCA_043809065.1 Candidatus Omnitrophota bacterium
CTGCTGGAAAAATCTTTAATTCGTATCAGCGGACGGAAGCAGATTCCCGGTAAACCTTTTTTTTATAGCACGTCAAAACCATTCCTGGAATTTTTTGGCCTGCAGTCTTTGGCTGAACTTCCCCGCTTGGAGGAGTTTGAAAGCGTGGGAATAGAGCTGCGCAATGTCAGTGAGCCGGGCCGGGAAGAAGAAAAAGGATTTTTAAAAGACGACGGGACAGTAGAAATAGGCACTGTGTCGGGAAATACTTCTGCTTATCGGCAAGACCAGGCGGCTGAAGAAATACCCGGTGGCAGCAATGATGATTTAGCCAGGCAAAACGGAGGCGAAGAAGATGGAGAGGCTGGAGGAATTACGCAAGAGAATAGACCAGATTGACGATAATATCCTGCGCCTTCTTAATGAACGGGCAAGCATTACGTTGGAGATAGGCGCTTTAAAATCGAAAAAGGCGAAACCCAGTTTTTCGCCGTATCGAGAAGCGCAGGTTTACGCGAGGCTGGAGAAAACTAATAAGGGGCCGCTTCAAGATGAAGCAATAAAAGCAATCTACAGGGAAATTATGTCCGCGGCTTTATCCCTGCAGAATCCTCCCAAGGTTGCCTATTTGGGGCCGGAAGCAACCTTTACTCATTTAGCCGCTTTGGGAAAATTCGGCAAGTCTTTGGAATATGCCGAATGCAGCAGTATAGGAGATGTGTTTACGGAAGTAGAACGCGGCCGGGCGGATTATGGAGTGGTGCCTATTGAGAATTCCACTGAAGGCGCGGTTAATTATACGCTGGATATGTTTATTGATTCGGAACTAAGAATTTGTTCCGAGGCCTATTTACCGATAGAGCAGAATCTGCTCAGCAAAAATCCGCGGATTGATTCAGTAAAAAAAGTATATTCCCATATTCAGGTTTTTCCGCAGTGCCGTATATGGCTGGAAAAGAATTTGCCCAAAGCAGCGTTGATTCCCTGCGCCAGTACTACAGCAGCGGCAATGGAAGCCGCCGCTGATGAAGAGAGCGCCGCCATTGCCAGCGCTGTTGCCGCGGAAAAATATAATTTAAATATTTTGGCCCGTTCCATTGAGGATTCAGCGCATAACATTACCAGGTTCTTAATCATCGGGAAACAGGATGTTGAACGCACGGGGAATGACCGCACATCCATTGTGTTTTCCATGAAAGATAAGATTGGCGCTTTACATGATGTATTGATGCCGTTTAAGGAAAAGGGGATTAATCTTACCAAGATAGAATCCCGTCCGTCTAAGAAAAAGGCCTGGAAATATTATTTCTTTGTGGATTTGGAAGGACATCTGGAAGATGTCAAAGTCCGGCAGGCCTTAGCGAAACTGGAGAAAAATTGCACTTTTTTTAAGGTGTTAGGGGCCTACCCTATAGGAAAATAAATGCTGCCCAGAAAAAACATTTTAAAAATAGAACCATATCAGCCAGGCAAACCGATAGAAACGGTCAAAAGAGAACTGCGCCTGGATAAAGTGATTAAACTTGCCTCTAATGAAAATGCCCTGGGGCCATCGCCCCGGGCTGTGCGAGCTATAAAAGAAGCGCTTGAGGGAATCAACCGCTATCCGGACAGTGACTGTTTTTATTTAAAAAAGAAGCTGGCGGAAAAATTGGTAGTTTCGGCGGGGAATTTAGTCTTTGGCTGCGGAGCGGATGAGATTATTGTCCTGGCGCTGCGGGCGTTCGTTGACCCGGGCGATGAAGTGGTGATTGCCCGGCCGACGTTTCTGATTTATCAAATTGCCGCTTTGGCTGCCGACGCGAAAATAACGTTTGTCCCGCAGAAAGATTTCCGTTATGACCTAAAAGCAATAAAACAAGCGCTGACAGCGAAGACAAAAATAGTTTTTATTGCCAATCCTGATAATCCTTCGGGGACTTATGTAAATAAGGAAGAGGTTCGGGAATTTATGCGGGGGCTTCCCGCGGATACAGTGGTCTTTTTCGATGAAGCTTATTATGAGCTGGCGGAAAAGGAAGATTTTCCGAATACCCTGGATTATTTAGATGAATATAATGTGGTTATCGCCCGTACTTTTTCCAAAGCGTATGGCTTAAGCGGGTTACGCATTGGCTATGGCATTGCCCGGCCGGAAATTATCGGATACTTGAATCGGGTGCGCGAGCCTTTTAATGTGAATATTCTGGCGCAGGCTGCCGCCTTGGCTGCTTTAGACGATGATGAACATCTGCGGCGCACGCTCAGTCTGCTTAGGGAGGGAAAGAGTTATCTTTATGAAAATCTGCGCAAGATGAATTTATCTTATATTGAAAGTGTCACTAACTTTATCTTGATAAATATGGGCGGCAATGCCTGCGGGATATGCCGGCAGTTGTTGGAGCAGGGAATTATAGTGCGGGATATGAATGCCTGGGGAATGGCGGACTTTATCCGGGTTACGGTAGGCACAATGGCGGAGAATAAGACCTTTATCACTGCGTTAGGAAAAATTAAAAATAACCAATGATAAAGAAACACTTAATAACAATAACCAAGATACAATCACCAAACAAATTTCAATAACCAAATTCAAATAACCAAACACGACGAGTTGTTTGATTATTGGTTATTGGGTTTTGGTTATTGTTTGGAATTTGTATCTTGGTGATTGGTTATTTCGAATCTTAATATGTCATTTTTGAGTTTAAACAGAATTTAACATAAGTTAGAGGGCTGGAGCATGATTATAGTATTAAAACCAGATGCTACAAAGGCACAGATAGCTCATCTTACCGAAAAAGTGAAGAAATTAGGGCTTAAGCCCTGGATTTCTCAAGGGGTAGAAAGGACGATTATCGGCATCATTGGAGAAGAGGATACTCTGCGTATTCAGCCGTTTGAGGTCTTTCCGGGAGTAGAAAAAGTAATCCCGATATTGACTCCTTATAAACTTGTTTCGCGGGATTTTAAAAAGGAAGACAGTTGTATTAAACTGGGGAAAGATGTTACGGCCGGGGGAAAAAAGATTGTGGTGATGGCCGGCCCCTGTTCGGTGGAAGGCGAGAAGCTGCTTATAGATATTGCTATAAAAGTTAAGCAGGCGGGGGCCTCGGTGTTAAGAGGCGGGGCATTTAAGCCGCGCACCTCACCTTACAGTTTTCAGGGGTTGGGAGAAAAGGGTTTGAAATATCTGGCCGCTGCCAGAAAAGAAACCGGACTGCTTATTGTGACCGAAATTATGGATACCCGCGATATGGCTTTGATAGAAAAATATACGGATATAATCCAGATTGGCGCCAGGAATATGCAGAACTTTAATCTTTTAAAAGTAGTGGGGCAGTCGAAGAAACCCGTGCTTTTAAAAAGAGGGATGTCTTCTACGATTAAAGAACTACTGATGTCGGCTGAATATATCCTGTCCGAAGGCAATTTCAATGTGATGCTTTGTGAACGGGGCATCCGCACATTTGAGGATTATACCCGTTTTACTCTGGATATCAATGCTGTGCCGGCAATCAAATCTTTGAGCCATCTGCCGGTTATTGTGGATCCCAGTCATGCCACGGGCAGGTGGGGATTAGTTTCTCCGGCGGCAGGTGCTGCCGTGGCTGCCGGCTGTGATGGTTTGTTGATTGAGGTGCATCCGGATCCTGAGGAGGCTTTTTCGGATGGGAGCCAGTCGCTCCTGCCGGAAAGGTTTACAGCGCTGATGGAGCACCTGCGGAAAATAGCTTTGGCTGTG
>JAZDEE010000012.1:0-2167 GCA_043809065.1 Candidatus Omnitrophota bacterium
GCTAGGCTGTCCTGCACAAGCAGGACGCCGGCGGCTTCCTTATACGCCGGGCGGAGCTTGTTGTGGACCCTTTGGCTTTGCGTCCCAGGATTACTCCTGGTTTGCTATTAACAGTAGGTTAAACTTTATTTCTAATATTAAGTATACCCTATACTAAGCTTATTGTCAAAAAGCATTTGAAAATTTTGGAAAAAGTAGGGGACGGTTCCTACTTTTTTTACAAACAGAGACACTTTCCTTAGCGCTGCTACTTCTGTTCGCCAATGCGGAAACAGTCTCTGTCCTGGCGGAAAGCGTCTCTTTGGAAAAAGTAGGAACCGTCCCCTAGTTTGACCCTGGTTTGGGGGCATGATAATTGGTGTCAAAGTCGATGGCGACTTCAGGGAAGGCTTTTAATCTAAAAATAAACCAGACAGTGCGGCCATGTTCTTTTTCAATGGAATAGGTAAAGTTAACTAACCAACAATGCAAATCGCGCTCAAAACCGTATTCCTGCGCTGCCCACCTTTTGCGTAAGGCCGTAACATTACTCATTTGATATCTTTCGTAAAGGTGGAACTTCCATTTAGGAGTGAGCCGCCAATCCGAACCCAAGGTCAGTTCATTTCCTCCCGCTCTCTGGTACCTTTGACCAAAACCTATGGTTCTTTCCGGGGCAAAATTAAAATTAAAGTCATAATTCATGTTGGTAAAATTATTATTTTTATGATTAAAAATCGCATCAGAGTTGATATTCATCCAGGAATAAGGCAGGAGTTCCAATCTAAAAAGGTAATCTCCCAAAAAGCCTCCATCGTTTTTTTCGTTGGTAGAGGGATCAGTTCTATGGAAAGTATAGGTATTGCTGGCGATAAAATTGACCAGGTCAACGGCCTGCTGGTTTCTTTTGGTCTGCAATTTATTAGAAAGTTCAAATAACGCTGAATTATTTAACCCGATAGCGTCAACCGCATCTATCTGCTTCAAACGGCTGCTGTAGATACTCGGGTCATGGTTGTAGCTATAACTTATCCTGGGAGTAATGATATGCCTGAGTTCATTTATGTTTAAGTTTAGGAAATTAGTCTTGGCGTCGAAAAGCCGGTAAAATTTAGTGCTGGCTTCAGTTCCGGTGTAAAAAACGGTGCGCGGAGCGATAGACGTAGCATTGATGTCTTTGTCATAAATAGTCTCCCGGATAGCCGTAAAAGGAGTAAAATCGATAAACGATATTTTTACGGGCAGAGACAATTTGTTATAGGTGTCTAACCGGGTTACCTGGTAATCCGCGTTCTCTGCCGCCGGGACTTTATGCATCATGCTATAGACGGCAGCCTGGCTGGTGTGTTCGAAATAAAGAGGCAATTCCCCGATCTGCAAACTCGGCAGGCTATAATTAGCCTCGGGAAGTTTTTCCAATTGAGCGCTGTCGTACCAAGGATTAATCCGTTTCTGAAAAATAAGATTTGCGCTCGACTGAGGAAATAAATGGGAAAGCTGGGAATAACTTATAGGCTGCGAATCCATATCGTATTCGCGGGGAAAATAATCCTTAAGGACATTGTAATTCGTCCCCATTAGCGCCCTTTTAGAATCGACAATTTTAATATATTCGTTGATCAGGCTTGTTTTATTGTCAATATCCCATTTGTGGCGCCAGCGAGCAAAATACCTTTCAAACTCCCCAGGCTGGTCTTCCAGGAAATTTTGCGGCCGCTCCTGGGTGTAATAAAATTTAAAATCGCCTCTGCCCACCGCGGTGTCTTTGTAGTTTGTGCCGAAACCGCTGGCAAAACCCATCTTGTCGCGGTAATCCAGATAGGCCCTGCCGCTTACTTTATCCGTAAAGTTATACCTCCACGCGGAAAGTAGAAAAGCGCCCCAGTCCTTTTTATAACCCGGGCTTAACTGGACGATCATATTCGGGTCTTTAAGGCTATGCTTCAGGTAAGGGCTGTAAAACACCGGAACCCGGCCAAAACAAAGAGTGTCGCCTCGAGCCTGGATCTTATCGCCGGGGTACATATCGATCTTCTTGGATTTAATACGGAAATGCGGCCGGTCAAAATCACAGGTAGTAGTATAACCTTTAGCGGCAATAAAATGGGTATCGCTAACTTTATCTACTTTTTGCGCTTTCCCAAAAAAGGGGGGCGAGATAAAACTGGCATTGGCGACTGTGCCGATC
>JAZDEE010000013.1:0-3602 GCA_043809065.1 Candidatus Omnitrophota bacterium
ACGGATTGAGATGCTGATTAAGCGCTTTGATCTTAAAAAATTCCGCGATACCAAAAGCGGCGTGCTTTCTTCGGGAGAGCAGACCCGTCTGAGCCTGGCTAAAGCGATGTTAAACGAACCGGATTTGCTTTTACTGGATGAGCCGACCGCGTCTTTAGACCCGGCCATAGCGCGTGATATCCGCGCTAATATTCGGGAATTTGTCACCAGCGTAAACTGCGGGGTCTTGTGGACTTCGCATAATATGTATGAGGTGGAGACGATTTGCGATCGGGTGCTTTTCCTTTCTCACGGAAAGATTCTTCTCTCCGGCGACCCCAAGGCTTTGCCTAAAGAACACCGTAAAGCCAATCTGGAAGAACTTTTTATCACGGTGGCGCGCGAGCCGCTTTCTCTGGAGGGCAAGTAAACTATGTGTTTTAGGCGTGTCGGAGCAATCGTATTAAGGCAATTTTACCTGATTCGGGCCAGTTTATCGCGTTTTTTGCCTTTGTTTATCTGGGTGGCAGTGGATATTGTTCTCTGGGGTTTCCTGACACGCTATCTGAATACGGTAGCTTCCGCGGGTTTCAATTTTGTGCCGGCGCTCTTGGGGGCGGTTTTATTCTGGGACTTTTTTATCCGCATTATGCAGGGAGTGACTATGGCTTTCTTTGAAGACGTTTGGGCGCGTAACTTTCTGAATATTTTTTCTACGCCCATCTCCATAATGGAATATATTGCCGGGCTTATTTTGTCCAGCATTGCCACCAGCTCCGTCGGTATTGTGGTGATGTTTGTCCTGGCGGTTACGGTTTTCGGTTTGTCCTTTGTCAGTTATGGAGCGCTGGTAATCCCGTTTCTGATCGTGCTGTTTATGTTTGGTATCGCTTTAGGCATAGCGGCCAGCGCTCTTGTGCTGCGGCTGGGACCGGCGGCAGAATGGTTTATCTGGCCGATCCCGGCGATCATTTCGCCGTTTGTGGGGGTTTTATATCCGGTTACTATTTTACCGCAATGGATGCAGTTTATCTCGCGTTTATTACCGCCGTCCTATGTTTTTAACTGCTTACGGGATATTGTTTCTGTCCGGGAGGTTTCCTGGCCGGGCCTGTTGTGGGGCGCGGGGTTTGCCGGATTGTATATTTTTCTGGCCTGTTTGTTTTTTATATCCACCTATAAGCACGCCCTGCGCAGCGGCCTGATCGCCCGCTATAGCGCGGAAAGTTTAAGCTGATAGTCATTCCGGGCAGTGTTTTCCTGTTTACATCCTTAGTTTCTTATTATATACTATAATCTTATAATAAGGAGCTTAAAATTAATATGGACGCGAAAATTGCTTTAGATAAGATTCAAGAGGCGGAACAAGAGGCCCAGCGGCTTATTGAACAGGCGAAGAAAGAAGCTGTGGATATTTTGCATAAAACCGGACAGGGAAAAGAACAGATTATTCACCAGGCTCGCGAGCAAGCCGGAAGGGATGCCCGCAAATTGAAAGAAGACACAACAGCGTTGACCGCTCAAGAGGTCTTTGCTATTGAAAAACAGGGCGAACAGCAAATCCGGACCTTAAGAGAGACGGAGTCGGGAAAAGTGAATAAGGCGATACAGTTTCTAAAAAATAAATTAGGGCTTTGATCAATATGGCCATCAGCGCGATCAATAAAATAGAGATAATTGGGCTGCAGGAAGATAAAAGCGCCGTCTTGGACTTATTGCAGGAGTCAGCTACAGTTGAACTGATCGCGGCTAAAGACGACTCCGCGGGCAGACCGGCTTTGCCGGCGCAGTCTTCCACGGATATCCTGAAGGTTGAAGAAGCAATCCATTATTTGACGAGTTTCCAAAAGGGCGAAGGATTGTTATCAGGGATGATTAAGCTTAAACCGATGGTTTATCAGAAAGAACTGCAGGA
Source organism: Candidatus Omnitrophota bacterium (assembly GCA_043809065.1). Lineage (GTDB taxonomy): Bacteria > Omnitrophota > Gorgyraeia > JAFGHF01 > JAZDEE01 > JAZDEE01. The sequence continues at coordinate 1,895 of JAZDEE010000013.1, forward strand.
GGTGCTTGAGGCCTTTGATTATAAGGGTTTGTTGGATAAATTAGCGCAGTTGCGCAATCGTCTCAAAACCCTGCAACAGGAGATGGATAGACTACTTTTAGAAAAACACCTTTTAACTCCCTGGGTGGACTTGCAGCTGCCGTTAGAGCAGTTACATCAGGCAACCGGGCATTGCGGCATTGTGTTAGGAACACTGCCTACTCCTGACTATGAACATTTTTCCGAAGATTGCCGGAAAACCGGGATGCGTCTGTTTTGTGATATCGTCCACCAGGTGAGGTCGGGTACTTATTTAGTAGTTGTATATTTAAAAGAAGAGTTTGAGCCGTTGGAGATTATGCTGAAGAAACATCGGTTTAATTTTATTTCCTTAGGCCGGCATCAGGGCACAGCGCGTGAGCGGCTGCAGGAGCTGACCCATCATCTTAGGGAGACGGATAAACAAATTCAGGAGATAAAAAAGGAGATTGCCGATCTATCCGCTGAACAGTTTAAACTGCAAGTTATTTATGACTATTTATTTAATATTAATTACAGGGAGGATACGGAAAAAAGGATCGCTGCTCAGCGGTGGACCTTCTATCTTTGCGGCTGGATTAGATGCCGCGATGTCCAGAAACTCAAAGAGAGGATTAGTCAAAGAGTAAACAAGGCGGCTGTATTTATTTCCCCGCCCCGGCCGGATGAAGATATTCCCACTGCCCTGGAGAATAAGCCGGCGCTGGAGCCTTTTGAAGCCGTCACCAATCTTTATGGCCAGCCAAAATATAATAGTATAGACCCCTCGGGAGTACTCGCGCTTTTTTTTGTCCTTTCTTTTGGGTTTTGTCTTTTGGACGCGGGGTATGGAATTATACTGACCGGCTTAATGTTTTTTTTCTTAAAGAAAAAGAATATCTCCACTCCGGGCCGGAACCTGCTGAGGTTATTTTTCTTTGCCGGTCTGGCCACTATATTCGCCGGAATCATCACCGGTAGTTTCTTTGGCGATTTAATCAGCCGCCTGCCTGCGCAGTTTGCCTTGGTAAAGGATATCCAAAGGAAGCTGGTTCTATTTGATCCGATTAAGGATTCGTTGGTGTTCTTAGGTTTGGCTTTAGTCTTGGGTTCTATCCAGATTTGGACAGGGATTCTAGTTAAGTTTCTGGTAGATTTACGCAGCGATAAGCCGGCCGCTTTTCTTCTGGATTTGCCTACGCTTTTTATCCAGACGAGCTTATTAATTTTAGTGATGGTATTTTTAAAGTTCTTACCCGCCTATATGCTGAATACTGCCGCGGGGTTATTTGTGGTATCGGCAATGATAGTTATTTATTATCAATGGAACTCAAATAAAGAGCTATCCCTGAAGATTTTTTGGTCAATATTCGGCCTTTACTCCATCATTACCGGCAATTTTCTGGCCGATACTTTATCTTTCAGCAGAATCTTTGCCTTAGGTATGGCCGGGGGGCTGTTGGCCATGGCGATGAACACTATGCTTTTTCCCCAGGGGTATATCCATAACATTTTTGATTTTATCAAAGTGGTTTTAGCCGCGCTGATTTTGTTTTTAAGCCACATACTTAATTTAGGGATAAGTGTGTTAGGCGCTTATGTGCATACCAGTCGTCTGCAGTATCTGGAATTTTTCAGCAAGTTTTTTGTTTCCGGCGGCCGGCCGTTCCGGCCGTTTAAAAAGGAAAATAAATATATCTTTTTGGCGGAA
>JAZDEE010000014.1:0-5602 GCA_043809065.1 Candidatus Omnitrophota bacterium
CAACCAGGAAATTTTGGCCTCTGTATTTACTGATCGACAGACGTTCTTGTTTTAACAACGCTTTTATTTCCCGGATAGTTAACATATTTAGTCTCATTATAGTTTAAAATCCGAAATTCGAATATCGAAATTCGAAACAAATCCGAATGCTCCAATGCTCAAATTTTCAAAACCAAGAGCCATTACGCATCATATTTTTTAGGCCTATGTTTTGTTCATTTGGATTTTGAACATTGTTTCGGATTTCGAATTTCGTGTTTCGGATTTAATTGCTGTATATCTCCAAAAAACATAAATGGCTCTATATGTAAATTTATGAATTACGTTCGTATTAATATACTTTGATTACCTCTGTGGCCAAAAGATGCTGGTTAACTCCATTATCCGTACGGACAATTAATGCCCCTTTCTCATCGATGTCTCCGGCGGTGCCTTTTATGGTGATGTGGTCGGCGCGGATTACTTTCACGCTTTTTCCGCAAAGCGCGGAAAAATTTTTCCATTGAGCAAGTATATTTTTACCGCCTGTACGCATAAATTCAAGGTAATGTGTTTCTAATCCACGCAAAAGGCTGCCGGCCAGAGTTACCCGTGAAAAGTGTTTGCCGGTCTCTTCTTGTAAGGAAGTAGCGCCCTCGGGCAGCATATTTACAGGAGTAGACACATTGATACCAACACCCAGGATAACAAAGTCGACCTGTCCCCTTCTTGTCTGCATTTCGGTAAGAATTCCGCAGACTTTTTTATTATTTATTATAATGTCATTGGGCCATTTGATCAAGGCGTTTATTCCGTAAGTTTGCCGGATAGCTTTACAGCAGCTGACTCCGGCCATAAGCGTAAGCAGCAGGGCTTCTTCCGTGGGAATTTTGGGCCGCAATATCAGGGAACAATAAATCCCCTGGGCGGAAGGAGAAACCCAGTTTCTGCCTAACCTTCCTTTTCCCTTTTTTTGGCCTTCGGCAAAAATCACGGTCCCTTCCGGTTCGTTTTTTTCGGCCAGGGCCGCGGCAATGGCGCTGGTGGAGTCCACGATATTATAAGACAATATTTTTTTTCCGATAATACGGGTATTAAGTTCTAAACTCAGTTCTTTGGCCAGGAGTAGATCAGTATTTTTTTCTTCCATCTATTTTTCTCTATGTTTTCTCATCCGGGCGATTTCATCGCGGAGGAGCGCGGCTTTTTCAAAATGCAAATTGCGCGCCAGGGTGTGCATTTCTTCCTGAAGCTGAGAGATGACCAGTTCAATATCATAGTTTCTTTCGCTTTGTCCTGTTTGTTCAATGGCTAATTGTTCGGCCTGACGCGTACCGGCAATACTTTCCTGAATAGCTTTTTCCACTGAACGTGGAGTAATATTGTTCTTGCGGTTAAACTCAAGCTGGATTTTGCGTCGTCTTTCCGTTTCAGCAATGGCCTTTTTCATGGAGCCGGTAATGGTATCGGCATAGAGCACTACCAATCCGTTTATGTGTCTGGCCGCCCGGCCGGCTACCTGGATCAGCGAGGTTGCCGAACGCAAAAATCCTTCTTTATCCGCGTCAAGAACAGCCACTAAAGACACTTCCGGCAGGTCCAAACCTTCGCGCAGGAGATTTATCCCTATCAGACAATCAAATTTATGCATTCGCAAATCGCGCAGGATGGCTACCCGCTCAATAGCATTAATCTCCGAATGTAAATAAGTAACTCTCAGTCCGATTTCTTTTAAATAGGCGGCTAAATCCTCGGCCATACGTTTGGTTAATGTAGTAGCTAATACGCGTTCTTTTTTTCCCGCCCTTTCTTTAATCAGAGCGACTAAATCATCGATTTGAGTTTTAGTGGGTTTCACCTGGATAGGCGGGTCAAGAAGTCCGGTAGGGCGGATGATTTGCTCTACCAGAACCGCGCTTTTGGCTAATTCGTATTCTTCCGGCGTAGCGGAAACAAAAATTGTCTGCTCTAATAACTTTTCAAATTCGCCGAATTTCAGCGGCCGGTTATCCATGGCTGAAGGCAGCCGGAATCCGTATTGCACCAAGGTTTTTTTACGGGAGTGATCACCATTATACATTCCGCGCAGCTGCGGAATAGTTACGTGAGATTCATCAATGATGGTCAGAAAACCTTTGGGAAAATAATCTATCAGGCAATAGGGGCGCGAGCCCTCCGCTTTGCCGCTTAAGTGACGGGAATAGTTCTCTATTCCCTGGCAGTATCCTAATTCCTGCAGCATTTCCATATCATAGCGGGTGCGGGAAACCAGCCTTTGCGCCTCTAATAATTTATTTTCCCGGCGCAGTTTTTGCGTCTGGTGGTTTAATTCTGTTTCTATTGTTTGCAGTGCCTTTTGGATGCGTTCTTCGCTGGTGATAAAGTGCTTAGCCGGATAGAGCGTGAGTTTTTCCACAGCGGCTGTTTCTTCTCCGGTTAACGGATTCAGTTCATAAATGTTATCTACTGTATCGGCGCCCAGGCCTATCCGATAAGCCGACCGGCGGTAGGCCGGGAAGATATCAACGATATCTCCCCGCACTCTCAGTTTCCCCCGTTCGAAGTTGGTATCGTTTCTTTCATATTGGATATTGACTAATTCAGACAAGAGCTGCTGCCGGGTTATTTTTTGTCCTTTGGTCAGGGATATTAGTCTCTCCGCGTAATCATCCGGTGCGCCGATGTTATAGATACAGGAAACGCTGGCTACAATCAGGACATCGTTTCTGGCTAACAGGGAGCTGGTGGCCGATAATCTCAGCCGGTCTAATTCATCATTGATGGAGGCGTCTTTTTCAATATAAGTGTCTGTGCGCGGGATGTAGGCCTCCGGCTGGTAATAGTCGTAATAGCTGACAAAATATTCTACGGCATTATAGGGAAAGAAAGTCTTAAATTCGCTGTATAGCTGCGCGGCCAGTGTTTTATTGTGTGAAATAACCAGGGTAGGCCGATTGATTTGAGCAATGACACAGGCCAGGGTAAAGGTTTTACCTGTTCCTGTAGCCCCTAAAAGGGTTTGGCAGCGTTTATGCTGTTGGATTCCCCGGCATAATTTTTCAATGGCCGGGGGTTGGTCTCCGCTGGGTTTGAAATTACTGACTAATTTAAATTTATTCACAATAATTTAACGATACATCTAAGGCCTGGACGGAATGGGTCAATGCTCCTATAGAAATCCTCTCTACTCCACAGGCGGCAATGCCGCGCGCGTTGTTTAGATTTACTCTGCCTGATACCTCTAACTCTGGTGCTTGGAGCTTAGTGCCTGGTGCCTGGTTTCGTATCTCAACGGCCTTTTTTATATCCTTCAAGGACATGTTATCCAGCAGGATAATATCCGGTCCAGCCTCAAGCGCTTCTCTAAATTCCCGCAGATTCTTTACTTCTACCACTATCTTCATTCCCCTGGGCCGGTTTGCTTTTGCTTTAAGTATTATATTTTTTATCTGTGGACTATACGTGGAGCGTGGATTAAGAATTGCCAGATGATTATCTTTCAGCAGGATTTGGTCCCACAAGCCCATTCTGTGATTTGTCCCGCCGCCGCAGCGCACAGCGTATTTTTCCAGGATGCGCAGCCCCGGGGTTGTTTTGCGGGTATCCAGTATCTTTACAGGATACGGACGGACTTTCTCAATATATTCAGCGGTTTTACTAGCTATTCCGCAAAGCCGGCCTAAAAAATTAAGGGCTACTCTTTCTCCCATTAATATGGATGAGACAGGGCCGGTTATGCCGGCTAAGATTTGTCCTGTGTTTATTTTTTGTCCGTCTTGGACTTGGGAGAAGAATTTAATTTTGGGATCAATGGTATTAAATATCAGTTTGACCACTTCTAATCCGCAGGCTATTCCGGATTCTTTGGCTGTTATTTCCGCCTTAATATTCTTATTATCCGGCAAAGCCAACTTGGAAGTAATGTCTCCCGGTCCGATATCCTCTTTTAATGCGTATTTAATTAAAGGTAAAATTTTTTGGTTAGGTATGTTCATATATTTGTGGGCGGTGACCATCCCGATACATTTTTGGCTCGTTATTCCAGTCCTTTAAGATTATCTTGTAGTTTTTCAATTGATTCCTGGAGTTGCTTTTCTTTTTCTCGTTCTGCTTCGACTATTTCCTGGGGGGCTTTGCTTAGGAATTCCTTATCGCCAAGTTTCTTTTTCGTGTTTTGCAGGGTATTCTGGAGATTTTTCAGATGTTCGGTTAGCTTTTCGGCTTGTTTTTTGATATCAATAACGCCTTCCAAGGGAACAAATATTTCCATATCTGTCATTATTACGACGGCCGAGGCCTTAGGACGCTCAATCTTTTGTCCGATATTCAGCGTGGCTGCGCGCGCCAGATGTTTTATATAGGAATTATGTTCATTAAGCAGTTTCTCTATCGGTTTTTTATTTACACGAATAGAGACAGAGATTTCCTGGGAGGCGTCAATCTGCCATACAGAACGGATATTTCTGATTACGGTGATACACGATATAATTAGCTGCATTTGTTTTTCCGCTTTTTTATTGATAAATTGTTTTTGCATATGCGGCCAGGGACAAAGCATTATGGATTTCCCTTCTTTCCGGGGCAAATTTTGCCATATTTCTTCTGTGATAAAAGGCATGATGGGATGCAGTATGCGCAGAGTCTTTTCCAGCATTTTATAAAGCACTACCTGTGTTGCCGGATCAGTAATAGTTTTTTTAGACAGCTCAATGTACCAGTCACAGAATTCATGCCAGAAGAATTCGTAGATATATTTTGCCGCGTCGTTGAAGCGAAAGTTATTTAAAGAGCGGCTGGTATTTTCCAATGCGGCATAAAAACGGCTTATAATCCATTTGTCTTTTAATTCGGTGATTTCGGGAGCAAAGGCGCCGAGATCCACATTGCTTATTTTTTCTTTATTTAGATTCATAATGATAAAGCGCGCGGCATTCCATACTTTGTTGGCAAAATTACGTCCGGATTCAAATTTTTGCGGGGATAAAAATACATCCTGGCCGGCGGCGGTAAGCGAGATGATACTGAACCTTAACGCGTCACAGCCGTATTGTTCAATAATCTCCAGCGGGTCAATAATGTTTCCTAAAGACTTAGACATTTTTGTGCCGCTTTTGTCGCGCACTGTGCCGTGGATGTAAACATTGCGAAAGGGGACTTCTTTTAAAAAATACATACCGGCCATAATCATTCTGGCTACCCAGAAAAAAATAATTTCCTGGGCAGTGACCAAGGTATCGGCAGGATAAAAATAGGCCAGTTCTTTTTCTTGTTTTTTATCCAGCTCGGGCCAGCCGAATGTGGCAAACGGCCAGAGCCACGAGGAAAACCATGTATCCAGCACGTCTTCGTCCTGCTGGATATTTGTGTTGCCGCAGCGCGGGCAGAACTGCGGGTTTTCCCGGGAAATCATAATGCCGGCCTCGGCAAGGTCAACTTTTTCCGAAAGCAGTATCTTTTCTTTTTGCGTTTGTTTATATGTGTTTTGGCAGTCCGCGCAGTACCAGGCCGGGATACGGTGCCCCCACCAGATTTGCCGGCTGATACACCAGCCCCGCAGATTTCTCATCCAATTGAGATAAACCTTTTTCCAGCGCGCCGGATAAAACCGGATTCTCCCGCTGGT
>JAZDEE010000015.1:0-8380 GCA_043809065.1 Candidatus Omnitrophota bacterium
CAGTCTGTAAGTATCGAGAACGGGACTTTTACAGTTACTTTAGGAATTGTTACCCCTTTAAATTTAGCCTTTGACAGTGAATATTGGTTAAGCGTGCAAATAAAAAACGACACTCAAATGCGCCCGCGGCAAAGAATGACTTCCGTAGGATACTCTATTAACGCGGATAAGCTGGACAACATTGCCAGCAATCAGTTTTTAAGAAGCGATACTAACGGTAGCGCAAGCGGACAAATTACTTTATCTTACCCGGGAACGGCCTTAGTTGTTCAGCCTTCCAGCGCTCCCGGAGCCAATACAAAACTGATAGAAATAAAAGACGCTGCAGGGGTATCTAAATGTTATATAGACTCTGAAGGAGATTTTAACTCCCAAAACGCTGCAGTAAACGGGCAATTCAATGTCAGCGGAACAGCCACAATAGATAATTCTCTAACAGTGGGAAATAACGTTCTGAAAGTAGATACGACTACCGGATATATCGGGATCGGCACAGCAACTCCGCAAAAAACTTTAGATGTGGCCGGAGACGCGGACATTTTAGGGAATCTGGCCGTAGGAAGCGCGGAAGCGCCCAGGAATATTGTTGTAACAGGCGACTTGAACGTGACAGGAAACCAAATTATTGAAGGCGCTACAACCTATGCCGGGAATTTAACTATTGGAACAGACGGAGAAGGGTATGCCGTAACGTTCTATTCTGATACAGCAGGCAAATACCTTTCCTGGGATAACGCTAACGCGACCATGACTTTTGCCGGAGGCTCAAACCTGGATGTCGGAGGCAGTGTGGATGTTGACGGAGATTTGCACCTGCAGGGCCGGATCCGGCAGGGGGCGCTGGGTGACCTGGCCGAAATGATGCCGCTGGCCTCCTGCGTTATTCATCCGCCGAGTATCCAACTTGGAAAAAAAGAAGTTTTAATTGGCAGTTTAGATGAGCAAGTCCGGATTGAAAATAAAAATAAATATTTTGAATATCTATTTGCCCGTCCCGAACCGGCTGACGTGGTAGTAATTTCGCCGGAAGGAGGAGTCCACCGGTGTTTTAAACCGCTGGCTAAAAATACCGCCGGGATTGTTTCCACGAATCCCGCGCAAATTTTGCATGATGCTTTGAAAAACGCTGTCCCCATAGCGTTAAGCGGAATAGTTCCCTGTAAGGTTACTAATGAAAACGGCATTATCTGCCCGGGAGACTTATTAACTTCTTCATCTCTGCCAGGACACGCGATGAAAGCGCCGGATAATGCCCAGCCGGGGACAATAGTCGGAAAAGCTCTGGAAAAGTTTGAGGGGCAATCGGGAATAATTGATGTTTTAGTCATTATGCATTAACTAAAAGCAAATAAAGAAATCCTATCGGAATAATCCTACCCAGGCAGGGCCAAAAACTAAATATAATGATAACTGACTATAAACAAAAGGGTTGGGTCTAAAATCTTGCCGACGCATACAACCCATTGGGTTTTTGCAATATGCATTATGCAATATATAGTATATTTTAAAACTTTTTTTTCTTGACAAGCCTATTTCGCTATGTTATACTCCGATAGTGGGAGGAGGGAATGAGTCCAGAAAAAAGGCCAAAACAGGCGAAGAAAAAACGCCCTCTACGGCCTTTTTTTTCTTGTGGTGTAGGAAAGTATAAAAACACTTTCCTAACCACTGAAACTTCGCAAGGAATAGTCCTGATTTCGCCAACAAGGTTGGCGAACGAAGTTTTTTGGAGGCAAAGATAAATTATGAAAAAAACTAAATGTAATCTCTCGGAAAACGCTAAACAGGTATTGGAAAAACGCTATCTTACCAAAAATTCTGAAGGCAACGTGGCAGAAACTCATGAAGAATTGTTTTTCCGCGTAGCGGAAAACATCGCTCAGGCAGAAAAATCATATTTTAAAAATGCGGATACGGAAAAACTGACCGAAGAATTTTACAACATTCTGTCCCGGCTGGAATTCTTACCCAACAGTCCTACTTTAATGAATGCCGGGAAAGACCTGCAGCAATTGGCCGCCTGTTTTGTTTTACCTATAGAAGACTCGATGGAATCAATATTCGAAACCGTAAAGGACACCAGCCTTATTCATAAAAGCGGCGGAGGAACGGGGTTCTCCTTTTCCCGTCTGCGTCCTAAAAACAGCCCGGTGCGTTCCACCGGGGGCGTGGCCAGCGGGCCGGTATCTTTCTTAAAAGTCTTTGACGCGGCCACCCAGGCGGTAAAACAAGGCGGAACACGCCGAGGCGCCAATATGGGCATCCTGCGTGTAGATCACCCGGACATCATGGAATTTATCTGCTGTAAAGAAAACGATAAAGAAATAACCAACTTCAACATTTCCGTGGCGGTAACCGAAGACTTTATGGAGAAAGTCAAGAAAAAGCAAGATTATGATTTGATTGACCCGCACACTAAAAAACCGGTGCAAACCCTGAACGCCGCCAAAGTTTTCGCCAGGATTGTCCAAATGGCCTGGAGAAACGGCGAACCCGGCATCATATTTATTGACCGGATGAATCAATTCAACCCTACGCCGGCTTTGGGAGTATACGAGTCCACCAACCCCTGCGGGGAACAGGTGCTTTTACCTTATGAAAGCTGTAATTTAGGCAGTATAAATCTTGCTCAGATGGTCAAAGAAACCAAGATCGACTGGGATAAACTTGCCTACACCACTAAAACAGCCGTGCATTTTTTAGACAATGTTATTGATATGAATAAATATCCCTTAGCTAAAATAGAAGAAATAACCAAAGGCAACCGCAAAATCGGATTGGGAGTAATGGGTTTTGCCGATATGCTAATCCTCCTGAAAATACCGTATAATTCCGAAGAAGCGCTGGCCGCCGCGCGTAAAGTAATGAGTTTTGTTTTAGAAAAAGCAATAGCGGCTTCCTGTGAATTAGCTGAGAAAAAAGGGGTATTCCCGAATTTTGAAAAAAGTATTTACAACAGCAAAAATGGGCCGCGCCTGCGCAATGCCACCTTAACCACCATCGCGCCGACAGGAACATTGAGTATAATTGCCGATTGTTCCAGCGGAATAGAACCAATCTTCGCGGTTTCTTATTTAAGAAAAGTCCTGGATAAAGACGGCCTGCCGGAAGTTCATTCCCTTTTTGAAAAGATTTCCCAGGAAAGGGGATTTTACAGCCCGGAATTAATGAAATTAATTTCTCAACACGCGTCTATCCAGGAAATTACCGAAATACCCGAAGATGTGCGCAGTATCTTTGTTACCTCTCATGACATTTCCGCGCAATGGCACATCCGTATGCAGGCGGCCTTTCAGGAGTGGACCCACAATGCCGTCAGTAAAACGGTAAATTTTCCGAATAGCGCCACAGTGGAAGAAGTCGAACAAGTCTATAAAATGGCATACGAATCAGGATGCAAGGGAGTAACTATTTACCGCGACCGCAGCCGTGATGAACAAGTATTGAATATTGCCAAAGAAGAGAAATCCCCGAAGGCAGAACTCTCTATTTCTCCGCGCCCGCGGCCCCAGGTAGTTACCGGAACCACCACCAAAATTACTACCGGATGCGGCAATTTATATATTACGATAAATGAAGATGAAGAAGCCAATGCCTTTGAAGTCTTCATGCAAATGGGTAAAGCCGGCGGATGCGCGGCTTCTCAATTAGAAGCCATCGGAAGGCTGGTGTCTTTGGCCCTGCGTTCCGGCATAGATTTAAAATCTATCATCGGCCAGTTAAGAGGCATCCGCTGTCCATCTCCTTCCTGGAGTGAAGAAGGAAGGATATTTTCCTGCGCGGACGCCATTTCCCGGGTTGTGGAAAGCCGGATCCTCAGGGGCAAAAAAGAGATACCGCCCGCAATCCCAAAAAAGGAAGAAAATAGCCTGTCGGTAAAAGAACAAAAAGCTGTGACTGTAGCCGGCGCAGTCAAAATCAAAAATATCGTCGGTGTTTGCCCCGACTGCGGCAGTGTTCTCCGGCACGGAGAAGGATGTTTAGTGTGCGCTGCCTGCGGATATTCCCGATGTTAAGTTAATACAAACAAAACTAATAAATTTACATATAGAATCATTTTGAGTTAAATCCGAAGCACGAAATCCGAAACAATGTTCAAATTCTCAAAATCCAAATGATCAAAACAAATACTAAAGAATATGGTTTTGAACATTTGAGCATTAGAGAATTCGGATTTGTTTCGAATTTCGATATTCGAATTTCGGATTTAAGACTATAATGAAACTTAATGCGTTTATATTAGTTGGCAACCTTAACCAAATTAAAATAAAATGCCTATAAAACCGGATTATTGGATTATCCGAATGGCCGAAGAACAAAAAATGATTGAGCCATTCGAAAAAAAACAAGTAAGAAAAGGGAACATCTCTTTTGGCCCTTCCAGTTTTGGGTACGACATCCGGTTAAGTGCCGATTTTAAGCTGTTTGATCCGCCTGCGGATTTAGTTATTGACCCTAAGGAAATGAAAGAAGAATATTTCCGTTCTATCCAGACCAGCCAATGCGCCATTGCCCCTAATTCTTTCTTATTAGGTAAATCTTTTGAATATCTGCGTATGCCGGATAATGTATTGGGAATAGTCACCGGGAAAAGCACTTATGCCCGCTGTGGAGTCATTGTGAATGTTACGCCCCTTGAACCTGGCTGGGAGGGATTTCTGACTATATCTATCAGCAACACTTCCCCTTGTCCCGTCAAGCTTCATTCGCTTGAAGGAATAGCCCAAATCCTCTTTTTCGAGTCCGCGGAAAAATGCGCTGTTTCGTACCGGGATAAAAAAGGCAAATATCAGGGTCAAAAAGATATTACTCTATCCAAGATTGAATAACCGTTTTTTCGAGATGAAGATAAAACAAAGAACAGGGAAGAATGAGTAAAATAACCAAGATACAAGAAACAATAACCAAACAATGACCAATCACCAAATTCAAATAACCAAAAAAATAATAAAAGCGAAGGATAAATTATAAAATTGGTAATTGGTTATTGAATATTGGGATTTGTTTGTATCTTGTTTCTTGGCTATTGGTTATTAAAAAACAGTAAAGGGAGAAAACAACTAATGAAAAAGATAATTTATGTGGTTCTGGATGGACTGGGCGACCGGCCGCATCCCGATTTAAAAAATAAAACACCTTTAGCGGCAGCTGCTGCGCCTAACCTGGATATGCTTGCTAAAACAGGCCAAACAGGACTAATGATTCCCGTGGGCAAGGATATCGCCCCGGAGTCGGATATCGCGGTAATTAGTATTTTAGGTTATGACGCGGAAAAATATTATACCGGCCGCGGACCGTTAGAAGCATACGCTGAGGGATTAACCATCAATGACGGAGATTTAGCCTATCGCGTTAACTTCGCCACTCAGGGCAAAGGCAACGACATTTTAGACCGCCGGGTAGGACGTAATTTGACCACAGAAGAAGCAGCCAATTTAGGCAGTGAAATCAACAGAACGCTTAAACTAAGCAGTATAAAAGCGAATTTTAAATTCAAAAACACAATCGGGCATCGAGGCGTACTGGTAATTTATCCCCTTACAGGCAGGCTTTCTGCCGACGTTACCAATACCGATCCGGCCTACGATAAAAAAGGCCATTTCGGGGTAGCCAGGGAGACTTTTGTTAATGAAGTTCAGGAATGCCAACCTGTGCCGGGAAAAGAAAACTCAGCGGAAGCGCTCAATGCCGCTAAAGTAACCAATGAATTTGTAAGTAAAACCCACGCGCTCCTGGAGCAATCGGAAATAAATAAAAAAAGAGCACGGGAAGGAAAACTAAAAGCGAATCTTATTTTAACCCGGGATGGAGGAGACCGGCTGCCTAAACTTCCGCATATAAAAACAAAGTTCGGCGTCAATTTCGGTTGTTTTGTGGAAATGCCGGTAGAACGGGGTATCGCCATGTTAACCGGGATGGAGATAGTAGAAATACCTCTGCCTTCAGGAAATTTAGAGCATGATTACAAACTGCGCGCGGAAAAAACGCTTAATGTTTTAAATCAATATGACGGACTGTATATCCATATTAAGGGACCGGATGAACCAGCGCACGATGGGAAAGCGCTGCTGAAGAAAGAAGCGATTGAAGCGATTGACCGATACTTCTTTGGTAATCTGCTTGCCCGTTTAGATATGCAGCAAAATATCATCTGCGTTACGGCGGATCATTCCACCCCCTGTATAATAAAGGCGCATTCAGCCGACCCGGTGCCGGTTTTAATTTCCGGGGCAGGGTTGACAAAAGACAATACAACAGAGTTCTCCGAAAAAAGCTGCGCCCAGGGCTCATTGAAATTATTATTCGGGCCGCAGCTTTTCCCGATGTTAATTGAACTCGCGAAAAGATAAATCCCGTTAGAAAACTCACACGGGGTCGTGTGAGTAAGAGTTGGAATAACCCTGTGGCAAGCCATAGGGTATTTTCTAACGGGATAAAAAATGCAAAAAAAATCCGGGAAAGCCGGAAAAACACTTGACAAAAATTATTCCATTTGATATAGTTGACATAGGAAAAAATAAATAAGGAGAATCGTCGAGAAATTTGAAGAATAAACTTTCAGGGGAACAGCAGCAAGTTCCCCTTTTTTTTAAATTAACCCAAAATGAAAATCGCCATTTTATATAGAAACCTGCTAGACAAAACTCAAAATTCGAGTGTAGACACCCGAACCACAAAAGATTCTTTTTACTTAGGACCACGGATAAAAGAAATCCTGGAAAACTTGGGACACACCCCGTATATCATTGACGTCAATCTAAACACATTCGAACAATTACGCGGGGGCGATTTTGATATTGTCTTTAACCTATGCGACGACGGATTCCGTGATAATTCTCTTCTTGAACCGCATGTCCCGGCAATGTTGGATATTTTAGAGATTCCCTATACCGGTTCTAATTTCTATACGCTGGCAACCTGTTTAAACAAAGCGCGTTGTAAAGAAATATTGGCTTTTCATAAAATACCCACTCCCCAATTTCAGGTTTTTTATAACGCCTCGGATATTTTAAACGCAAATTTAAAATTTCCGGTAATAGTTAAACCTCTGCACGAAGATGGCAGTATTGGATTGAAAAAAGAATCCGTAGTCGAAAATATTACTGACCTGAGGGAAAGAGTTGACGCTGTTATCACTAATTACTATCAGCCTGCCCTGGTGGAAAAGTTTATTTCAGGAAAAGAAGTATATGTAGGAATCCTGGGCAGTAAAGAAAACCTGACCGTCCTGCCTATTTCGGAAGTTGTTTTTAACAGCAGACTCTCTCCTACCACTCAAATCTGTTGTTACGAAGCCAAATGGCTTCCGCAAAGCCGGCAGTATAAAAATACTCCTATATCTTGTCCGGCGAAACTGGAAAAAGAAACTGAAGAGAAGCTTATTCATATTGCGAAACGAGCTTATACCTTAGTAGGGTGCGACGATTATGGCCGGATTGATTTTCGTATTGATTATGATAACCGGCCGTATGTGCTGGAAGTAAACCCTAATCCGGATATATCTGAAGACGCCGGCTTAGCTAAAATGGCCCAGGCAACCGGTATGTCTTATGACAAACTCATTGCGGAAATATTAAGCATCGCGTTACAGAGAGCGCAGCTTACTAACACAGTCTCTATAAATTAAGGATGGATTAACATGGCTAAAGTAGGCCTTATCTACAATCTGAAAAAGAAAAAGGACCCGGCGCTGCCCCAGGATTACTTTTCTGAATTCGATAGTCAGGAAACCGTTAATGCTATCGCCTCAGCTATCAAGAATGGCGGGCACGATGTTTACCCCGTCGAGGCAACTATTCATCTTTTAGACTGGTTAAGATGCAACAGGATAGATATCGCTTTTAACGTAGCCGAGGGGACATCCGGGGCAAGCCGTGAATCCCAAATTCCGGCCATCTTAGATTTTTTGGGCATTCCTTATACCGGCTCCGGAACGCTTGCCTGTGCTTTATCTCTGGATAAGACAATGGCGAAGAAAATTTTTATCCAGAAGGGACTTCCTACTCCTAATTTCCAGTTGTTTCAAAAAAAAGATGAAGAACTTAACCCGAATCTGCTTTTTCCTTTGATTGTTAAGCCTAACTGCGAAGGTTCCGCAAAAGGCATCCATGCCTCCAGTATGGTCACTACCAGCGCGCAGCTTTATAAAGAAGTCGGCAGAATACAGCAATTATACCAGCAAGACGTATTGGTAGAAGAATTCATTGATGGCAAAGAAATTACCGTGGGTATATTGGGTAATAAAGATATCCGCGTCCTTCCGTTGTTGGAAATTGATTTTAAAAATTGTAAAAAGCAAGGCGAATATTTTTATTCCTGGGAAGTAAAAGAATATCAGGGTATTGACCCCGGATATCCGGATCCGGAATTTTTCTGCCCG
>JAZDEE010000016.1:0-6912 GCA_043809065.1 Candidatus Omnitrophota bacterium
CTGAGCAAATTGAAGATTCGCGGGACTTTTTATTGTCAGGGGACGATGGTGGAAGAATTTCCCCTGCTTGTGCGGGAGCTTTCGGTGCGGCACTTAATTGGGTCACATGGCTATAATCATGAGAATTACGGGGGGCAGAGATTGAGTTCTTATTGGACACCTGACCAGCCGGAACCTTTAAAGACAAAGGAAGAAAAATTAAGTTTAATTAACAAATGCCGGGAAATACATCAGCGGGTAATCGGATATGCCCCGCAGGTTTTTGTCGCGCCTTTTAATTCTATTGATTATGATTTATTGGATATATTAGATAACTCAGAGTTTAAGGTGGATAGCAGTTTTAATAATTATCGTCTGGGATTAGCTACGGCGTTTTTCCGGCCGCAGTCTTTTAATATTTATGAATTACCGTTAAGTGTCCTCCGTTTTGCCGAGTATGGATACAAAAACGTTCTCCAGGGGTTGACGCTTGATTATGACAAAATTACCGAAGTTCTGCGGCAGGAGATAGTTTTGATTACTTGTCATCCCTATGAATTTATTGAAATTAAAGTGCCGCATCCCGCGCATGTTTTAATTGTGGGAAAAAAGAAAATAGAGACATTAAAGAAGCTAATCCGGGATTTATTGAACGCGGGATACGCCTTTGTGGATGCTTTGCAGCTTTTGGAAAGAAAATAACAGAAAGCAGGGAAAATGCGTTATTATTCATACGCGTTAGAAGATTTTAAACGGGAACGGCCGGACTGGGAGTTTTTGGTTTTCCCTTCTTTGGACGAACAAAATAAGTTTTTCGCGCAGGATTTAACGGAGCGGATTAAAAAGAACGAACAAGAATCCCGTAAAACCGTTGTGGTTTTCCCTGTCGGCCCAATAGATTACGGTTACCTTGCGCGATTGTCCAATGCGCGGAATATTTCTTTAAAAAATCTGGTCATTTTCTTTATGGATGAATATTGCGACAGCCAGGGCAACTACGTTGACCTGCGGCACCCGTTGAGTTTTCGCGGGTTTATTCAGGAGAATTTCTATAATTTATTAAAAGAAGAGAACCGTATGCCTGGTGAACAGCTGATCTTTCCTGATGGTAAGAACCCCGCGCAGACAATTTCCCGGATCAAATCCTGGGGCGGTATTGAAGTAACTTACGGAGGGTTTGGGATCAACGGGCATTTGGCTTTTAATGATCCTCCGGATAATCAGGAAGAGCGCACGGAACAAAATGTGCGCTATAGCACGGTCCGAAAGGTTGCTTTAAGCCGGGAGACGCTTACGCAGAACGCGCTTGCGGGAACAGCCGGCAATATAGATATTATTCCCCGTTATGCTGTTACGTTGGGGATGCGGGAATTGCTTTCAGCAGGAGAGATCCACGCCTATTTACTGCGTACCTGGCATTCCGGCGTGATGCGCCGGGTGCTTTTCGGCCCGGTTGAGCCGGGGTGTCCCGCTTCTTATGTCCAGCTGCATAAAAAAGTAAGAGTGTGCATGCCGCCCGATGTCTTAAAGCTGCCTTTGGTTAATGTTACGTTAAATATCGGTTTATAAACCACATAGAAAAACTTATGAGCAAAAAAATCAATATCCTGGTTTTGGTGACCTCAGCTCCCCATTTTCCTTTGCCAACAGCAAGGGACTCCTATCATCAGTGTCTCAAAGTTCTGCGGGATAATTTTAGCCGGGAATGTGATTTCGGAGAGCTGCCTCAGGTAATTACCGGTACTGTTGGTTATGAAGAAGAGTTGGCCAAATTGAAAAGCCGGAACCCGGAAATCCTGCTTTTAGTGCAGGGCGGGTTTACCTGGGACAATATAACCGTCTATCTGCATTCCTATTTCGGAAAACTTCCGCTTATTCAGTGGGCCTTGCCGGAGCGTAATTATCATCAGGGCCAGTTGGGGGCGAATTCCCTCTGCGGGATGATTATGAATAATTCCGCGTTGCATAAATTAGGGACGGCCGGTTTGTCTTGTTACGGTTCTCCGGATGAGCAAGAAACAATTCTCCAATTAGCCGGGATTTTAAGGACGGCTATTTGTAGTGTTAAAATTAAAAGGGCCAAATACGGGATGGCCGGATACCGGCCCACGGGTTTTTATGGTTCAACTTTTGATGAAATGAAGATACGCCGCGAATTAGGGATAGAGACAATCTATTATGATTTGTCGGCTTTGTTCGATGATTTAGAGCGGATTCCCGCGCAGAAAATAGCTGAGGATGTTAAAGCTGTAAAACGCCTGGGTAAGATAGGCGAGGCTGACCAGGAGTCTTTGGTTAAAGGCTCCCGGATATATTTGGTTTTGCGAGACTTTATTCAAAGAGAACGGATTGACTTTTTAACTGTGCGCTGCTGGCCGGAGATGATGAAAAAAGGGCTGAACCCCTGTCTGGTTCTGGGCAGACTGCTTGATGAAGGCGTG
Source organism: Candidatus Omnitrophota bacterium (assembly GCA_043809065.1). Taxonomy (GTDB): domain Bacteria; phylum Omnitrophota; class Gorgyraeia; order JAFGHF01; family JAZDEE01; genus JAZDEE01. The sequence continues at coordinate 2,421 of JAZDEE010000016.1, forward strand.
CCGGCCGGCTGTGAAGCTGATTTTGGGGGAGCTTTAAGTTTGGCGATAGCCGCGTGGATATCCGCTGGTGGTTCGTGGCTGGCGGACATAATTGATGTGAATAAAGGGAATTCTTCTTTTTATTTATGGCATTGCGGGGCTGCGCCATGTTCATTAGCCGGGGGAAAAGAGTCCCCGGTAATCAATAAACAATTCCGCAGTGTAAATTGCTGCAATACCCTGGAGTTTGCGCTGCAGGAGGGAGATGTTACAGTCATCCGTTTTGGGACTACCAATGACCGATACCGTATCTTTGCCTTTGAAGGGAAAGCGGTATTACCGCGGGTTAAGATTAGAGGAAATATTTCAGAAATAATTCCACGGCAGAAAGTTCAGTGTGTCCTGGATAAAATCAGGGAGAATGGGGTCGAACAACATTTTGCCGTTGCCTATGGACACTACGCTGAGCAGCTAAAAAATTTGGCCGCGGTGTTAAAGGTGGATTTTTATTCCGTATAGAGGGTAACCACAGTGTTGACGAAGATGTTAAAAGAAGCCGATTTATCGAATTTTCCTAATCATATTGTTATTTATGGGCAAAACTTCGCTCAGGAAACTTTAACTGAGGAATATAGCGCTTACCGCCGGGAATGGGTTGACCGGGCGAAAAATTATTATGCGGGGGATTTTCCTTTGCATTTAGATATCGAAGTTACCAATAATTGTAACTTGCGCTGCACGATGTGTTTCGTGGACTTTTCGCTGGATAAAGGAAAATTCATCGACATTAATCTATTTAAGAAAATTATTGATGAGGCAGCTCAATATAAGCTTCCTTCCATAAAATTCAATTATAGAGGGGAGCCGCTGTTACATAAACAACTGGTGGAAATGGTGAAATACGCAAAAGGAGCTGGCATCATTGAGACGCAATTTAACACCAATGCCACGCTGCTGAATGACGCGAATTCAGAACAGTTGATTACTGCCGGTTTGGATAAGATAATTGTTTCTATAGACAGTATCCATCCGGAAAAATATAATAAAATCAGAGTGGGGGCAAATTTTGAACAGGTAGTTAAAAACATCAAGAGATTCGCCGCCATCAAAAGGTCTTTGAAAAAGAATACTCCTGTATTGCGCGTGCAGATGGTTTGTATGCAGGAGAATCAAGACGAGATTGATGATTTTATCGCGTTCTGGAGAGACACTGCCGACCAAATCGGGCTGAATAGATACAAAAAACCCCGTAATCAAAAAGAAAGCCGGGGAATAGTTGATTACGCTCAGCAGGCCGGACCGTGTCCCCAGATATTCCAAAGGCTGGTTATCGGATGCGACGGGAAGGTGACGATGTGCTGCGGAGACACTTCCAGAGAGGTTGTTTTAGGGGATGCGTATAAAACGCCGGTAGCGCGGATATGGCAGGGAGAGACGTTAAATAATATCCGCAGGATGCATCGGGAATACAGATTTGATGAAATTGCCCCCTGCCGGTTATGTTCAATCAATTGGCATAGCCAGGGGGAAGAATGGAATTGGCTGCCGGGAATTAAGGAATACGCGAGGCTTTCTAAAAATGTTGAGTAAACCCCCGCGGCTTTCTTTGGGCGAGCGCCAGGAGACAAACACCGCGTGGCGGGAAGGTTGATGTGATGAAAAGCAATTTCAGCGCTATTTATAAAAAAAAGGCATTTCTATTTCCTTATGAACATGCGCTGAGTGAGTTTCCTTTTTATCTTGATGTAGAGCTGACCAATGCCTGTAATCTAGCCTGTATTATGTGCAGCCGTCAGGTTATGCGCCGCAGACAGGGATTTATGGAGCGGCGTATTTTTGAAAGAATCATTGACGAGGCGGGTAAATACGGCGCGGGTATTCGTTTAGTGCGGCATGGAGAGCCGTTTTTGCATAAAGAAATAATCCCTATGAGTAGAATGGTTAAAGAAAGGGAACTCTTGCTTTTTATATCTACCAATGGACTTCTTTTGGATTTGCCGGCCTGCTCTGCGATTATTGATGCCCGGATTGATGAAATCCGCTTTTCGATGCAGGGAACGGACCGTCAGGGGTATGAAAGGATGAGGCGTAAGGCGGATTATGATTTATTTGTCCGGAATGTTAAACTGCTTAGAAATCTCAGAGACACCCAAAAAGCGGATTTGCCTTTTATTAGTCTGAGCAGTTCTCTTACCAAAGAGACCGCGTCTCAGAGGCAGGAATTTAAAGAATATTGGGCTGATATAGTAGATTCTTTAAATATAGATACTACCAGTTTCGCCCGTGTTGAACATCTGGAGGATGTCCGGGACCTGCTTCCCTATGAAACGGTTGAACGCGTTTATAAGCCTTGTACGGAAATTATGACTAAACTTTCTATAAACTGGAATGGCGATATAACCGCCTGCTGTAAAGATTATGACGGAGAATTAGTGATAGGGAATATAGAAAAAATGTCTTTGCGGCAGGCCTGGATATCTGAGCGGCTTAGCGGATTGCGGGAGATAGTGGGCAAGAAACTAATGCACGGTCAAATCAATCTTTGTAAAGATTGCTATCATTTAACTACCAAGTTTGATGTATTTAAAGAAAAAGAAAGAAGCGCGAGATAATGCCTAAGAAAAAGAAAAGAATCGCCGTGGTTATTGGCAGCCGGGCGAATTACGCCAGCATCAGGTCGGTGCTGAAACATATTTTACGGTATCCGGACACCCTGGAGCTGCTGATTTTTGCCGGGGCTTCCGCCGTACTGGATAAATATGGACAGGTAGTGGATTTGATAGAAAAGGATGGATTTTCTATTACGGAAAGATTTTACATCTTAGTGGAAGGGGATAATCCGCAGACTATGGCTATGTCCACCGGATTAGGGATGATTGAGTTGTCCGGGTTATTTATGAATCATAAACCCGATATAGTATTGACGGTGGGAGACAGGTTTGAAACTATAGCTACGGCGGTTACCGCGGCCTATATGAATATTCATTTAGCGCATACTATGGGAGGAGAGGTCTCCGGGACTATTGATGAATCAGTGCGGCATGCGGTAACTAAATTTGCCCATATCCATTTTCCGGCTAATGCCGAGGCCGCCGGGCGGATTATCAAAATGGGCGAGGACCCGCGGCACGTTTATATCACCGGCTGCCCGAGGATTGATTTGGTGAAAGAACTGGTGGAAGAAAATAGAACCGGCAGGGGCATTAATGTTGAGGAGTTTTGGATGAAATACAAAGGGGTAGGCGGAATGTTTGATTTAAGTAAAGAAAAATTCATTTTGGTTTCCCAGCATTCCGTGACTACCGAATACGGGAAGAATAGAGAAAGCATTATGAGCACCTTAATGGCGCTTTCGAAGTTAAGACTTCCTACAGTAATGTTATGGCCGAATGCCGATGCCGGTTCTGACGAGATTTCCAAAGGGATCCGGTTTTTCAGAGAAAATTACAGGCCGGATGGCTGGCTGCACCTTTTTAAAAACCTGCCGATGGAAATCTATATCAAGTTGATGGATATGTGCGCGTGCCTGGTGGGTAATTCCAGCAGTGCCATCAGAGAAGGGGCGATTATCGGGGTGCCCGCGGTGAACATCGGCACCAGACAAAAGGGGAGACTGCGCAGCGCGAACGTAATAGACGTAAATTATGACGAGGAGGAAATACTGGAAGCAATGAATAAGCAGTTGTCTTGCGGTAAATATAAGCCGGATTTTATCTATGGCCGGGGCAATTCAGGGGCGGACATTGCCCGGATTCTCGCGGAAGTAGATTTGTCCGCGGTTAGTATTCAGAAAAAAATCCATTATTAATCAAAGGGTGGAAAATGACGGGAAGAAGCCAGAAAAAAACTATTGTCTGTATCTACGCCTTTAAAAAGAGAGATTTCTTTTCCTGCGCGCTGTTGAAATATATCCTGGAAAGGTATTACGATTACGACGTTAAATTCGTAAAGTCGGATTTTAGCCATAAGGTGATGCTGGATAGAATCAAGTTTTACCGGCCGCAGCTGGTTATTTTATTTAACGTTCAGCTTCCTTCGCAGAAAGCCGTGGTGATGGATTCGTTAAAATACGGCTATAAAGTTGTCTGGATGCCCACGGAGGTCTTTGTGGGGGGGTATACCGGAGAGAGTTTTTTACGGAATAATAAAGAATATTGTAAACATATAGAGTTCTATTTTGCCCCGGGAAAGCAGATTGCCGATTTTATTGTAAATAGCGGCATATTGCCCAAAGAAAAGGTCCCGGTGGTAGGATATCCGCGTTTTGATCAATATGCCGCGCCTTATATAGATTTATTTTCTGAAAGTAAAGAGAACTTTATGCAACGGTATGGGTTTAACCCGGGGGTCCCGATTATACTCTGGGCGAGCAATGACCGCTATCCCAGGGCATTTGACCCGGCAACGAAAAAATCCTATATCAATGATGCCGAAACGAATATTAAGGTAGACGGCCAGGAGCGGGTGGATATCCTTTGCCGTGCCCATACGGAAGCGCTGGATGCGGTTGGGG
>JAZDEE010000017.1:0-3275 GCA_043809065.1 Candidatus Omnitrophota bacterium
CCGGGAACAGGCAAGACCACGCTGGCGTATGTAATCAGCAAGGCAACCCGGCGCAGTTTCGAAACCATTAACGCGGTGGCCTCCGGAGCCGAGGATATGCGCAAGGTGATTGCCGCGGCCAGGGAACGGAAAAAACTCACCGGGCAGAAAACCCTATTTTTTATTGACGAGATTCATCGTTTTAATAAAGCCCAGCAGGATATATTAATGCCCGATGTGGAAGAGGCGACTATAGTATTAATCGGGGCCACTGTGCACAATCCTTTTTTTGCCATTATCTCCGCGCTGATTTCCCGTTCTCTTGTTTTTGCTTTGCAGCCGTTAACAGAAAAGGATATCATCACTGTTTTAGAGTCGGCCCTGACGGATCAGGAAAGGGGGCTGGGGCGGCTCAAGATAGAGTTGGATAAACAGGCGCTGGAACATATCGCCCGTTTATCCGAAGGCGATGCCCGCCGGGCGCTCAACGCGCTGGAGTTGGCGGCATTGACCACTGTGCCTGACCAAACCGGCGTCCTGAAAATAACCCTGGCCGTTGTTGAGGAGACGATTCAGAAAAAAGCCGTTGTTTATGATAAGAACGAAAGCGGGCATTACGATACGGCTTCGGCGTTTATTAAAAGTATACGCGGCTCAGATCCGGACGCGGCGCTTTATTGGCTGGCTAAGATGCTCTCTGCCGGTGAAGACCCGCGTTTTATAGCGCGGCGGATTTGTATCAGCGCCGCCGAAGATGTCGGCAATGCCGACCCTCAGGCGATAGTGGTGGCTAACTCGGCAATGCAGATTGCCGAGTTTATTGGATTGCCTGAGGCGCGGATTCCCCTGGCGCAGGCGGCAGTTTATGCAGCCTGCGCGCCGAAAAGCAATGCGGTATATAAGGGGATTGAAGCGGCCTTGAGTGATATTGAAAAAGAGCGCACCGCGCCTATCCCGCGGCATTTACGGGTAGGAAGTTATCCGGGCGCGCAGCAACTGGGGCATGGCCAGGGATATAAATACGCGCATGATTACCCGAATCATTTTGTCCGGCAAGAGTACTGTTCTTCCGGGAAAAAATATTATATCCCGACTGTAATGGGCTATGAGCAAAAGATCAAAGAGTGGCTGGAGGGATTGCGGCGCAGGGCATAGTGCATAGTGCGTAGAGCATAGTGCTTAGCGCTTAGCCCTATGCCCTACGCTCTATGCCGTAAGCGGGAGTGAGAAACGATGGTAAAAGCCTTGGCCTTGTTTTCCGGGGGGCTGGATAGTGTGCTTGCGGCAAAGGTGGTTAGTGAACAGGGAGTGGCAGTGGAAGCCGTGCATTACCTCAATGCCTTTTTGCCCGGGTACTATACCAATAGTGGCCAAGTGTGCCCGGAACCAGGAAAAGCAGCCGCGGGTTTGGGCATTAAACTGCATATTTTGGATATTGCTGACGCGCATTTACAACTGGTGCGGAGTCCGCGTTATGGTTATGGCGCGAATATCAATCCCTGTATTGACTGCCGGATATTGATGCTGCGGGAGGCCAAAGCGTTTATGCAGGATCAGGGGTTTTCGTTTCTTATCTCCGGTGAAGTCTTGGGTCAGCGTCCGATGTCTCAGCGCAAAGCCAGCTTATGTGTTATTGACCGCGATGCGCGGGTGGCCGGACTGGTATTGCGGCCGCTTTCGGCAAAACTGATGCCGGCAACCATTGCCGAGCAAAAGGGTTGGGTGGATAGGGAAAAGCTGTTTGCCTTTTCCGGGCGTTCACGTAAGCCGCAGTTAGCCTTAGCCGAACAACTGGATATTCATGAATATGCCGCTCCGGCAGGCGGATGCCTGCTTACCCAGAGGGAATTTTTCCGGAAATTCCAAGATGTGGCGGGCTGGGACAATGTTAATTTGAATGATGTCGAGCTGACCAGGACAGGTCGGCATTTTCACTATCAAAACCGCTTTCGACTGGTAGTAGGCAGAAATGAAGATGAGAATAAGATTCTGCTGAGGTTAGCCGGCGCGGGAGATATCCTGGTCCGGGTGCGGGAGTGGTCCGGGCCGATTACGGTTATTCGCGGAAGCAGAGCTCCGGGGATGGCGGGAGCCGAGGGCGAAAGGCAGGAAGCGGTAAAATTGGCGGCGGCTCTTACACTGTATTACAGCAAGGGAAAAGACGAAGGGGCGGCCTGGGTGGATTATTGGGCAGGAAAAGGTAAGGAAACAGGGGCGATTTTAACTACTCCGGCAAAACCGGAACAGGTTGAACAAATGCGTATATAACGCAGTAGGGGCGAAACCATGTTTTCGCCCGTTACAATAGCTATGCAATCAAGTTAACAGAAAAGGAGCGGGGGATGAAAACAAAGCTTTTTCTATTGATTCTTTTGGCCGCGTTAGCTGCTGTGGGTTTGTATGAGAGAGCGGCTGCCGGGGAGAATAACGGCGCGGACCGTCTGCCGCAGATTGAGGCTAAACTGGACCAGGTTTTGCTTAATCAGGCGGAAATATTCAAAAGCCTGGAAAAGATAGAGCAGGAACTGGCGATTATAAAGGTCCGGGCAACCAGTAGACTACTGTTTTGTTACATAAATGACGTTAAATACGAAGCACGCCAGCCAGAGGCTGGTCCGCCTCTGGCGGAAAATCCGAAATCCAAATTTTCGAATTACCAAATGTTAAAAACTTTTCTCTTTTTTTTGAATCATTGGAATTTGGGTCATTAGAAAATTGTTTCGTATTTCGATATTCGGATTTCGGATTTAAAATTATAGAAATTTATGTAACAATACACTATGCCCTAAGCCCTATGCCCCTACGGCCGGGGATGAAAACTGCGGTGAATCTGTTTTAACCGCTCTTTGTTTATATGCGTATATAACTGCGTAGTAGAAATATCGCTGTGCCCGAGCATTTCCTGCACTGTGCGCAGGTCCGCTCCTCTTTCCAAAAGATGCGTAGCAAAAGAATGCCTCAAGGTATGCGGCGTTATATCTCTTTTTATCCTCGCCTCTTGAGCATAAGCCTTGATGGCTTTCCAAAATGTCTGCCGGGAAATTTTCCGGCCCAGCCGGCTTAAAAACAAATAGTCCTGACTGTCCTGGCCGGAAGACTCAGCGCCGGAGGCCTCTTTTTTAAAATAGGCCGTACCTTATTTATATATCTTTCCAAAGCTCCCCTCGCGTAAGAGCCTAAAGGAATCAGCCTCTGTTTCTGCCCTTTCCCGGTGCATTTGATAAAACCTACATCCAGATTTAAATCCGTCAATTTAAGTCCGGATACCTCGGAAACACGCATCCCGGTGGCATATA
>JAZDEE010000018.1:0-3134 GCA_043809065.1 Candidatus Omnitrophota bacterium
GATTAATGCCTTTGAGCATGACCGTGCTGCTGCGCGAGGAGAAATGAATCCAAGAAAGTTGGTTGTATTTAAACATAATAATCATTTAGGTAATGAATTATCAGGGACATTATTCGAACGTGTGAAGGTAATGAAAAATGTAGAATTACCGCGATGTAAAGAAGATTATACTATAAAGGTCAATAAAGAGAATCTTCCATCTGGAATAGAAATAAAAGCGTGGCCGGAAGATAAAATATTCTAAAGGAGCAATCTTTATGCAGCCAGACACAAGAATCGCAATTTTTAAAGGGAAGAAGATTAGAAAAATTCCATATAACAACGAATGGTGGTTTTCAGTTGTAGATATAGTTAGAGTTCTTAGTGACAGCCCTGATGCCGGCGCTTATTGGCGAAAGCTTAAACAAAGGTTAAAAGAGGAGGGAAGTGAGGTCGTGACATTTTGTCACGGACTGAAATTACCTGCTGCCGATGGGAAGGAATATGAAACCGACTGTGCTAATACAGAAGGAATGTTTAGAATTATTCAGTCTATTCCTTCACCTAAGGCGGAACCTTTGAAGCGTTGGCTGGCAAGGACAGGTTATGAACGGGTGCAGGAAATAGAAGACCCTGAACTGGCTACAAAAAGAACGCGTGTGTTTTATAAATTGAAGGGCTATTCTGATGCCTGGATTGAAAAACGGATGCGGGGGATTGCTATCCGGGAAGAATTAACGGATGAGTGGAAAAATCGCGGTGCCGAAGAAGAAAAGGATTATGAGATTCTCACTGGAGAAATATCCAAAGCCGCATTTGGTGTTACTCCCGGTGAATATAAAAAGCTAAAGGGTTTGAAGCGTGAAAATCTGCGCGACCATATGGATGATTTTGAATTGATCTTTACTATGCTGGGCGAGCGTTCTACTACCGAAATTCATCGTAATGAGGATTCTAAAGGCATACCGAAACTCAAAGCAGATGCTCGCGCCGGAGGAAAGATTGCCGGCGATGCGCGAAAGGCTTTGGAGAAACGGCTTAAACGGCCGATTGTCTCCGGCCATAATTATTTAAAAGAGCCGGAATCGCAAAAGAGGATTACCGGATAATGTATTGCGAAGAGGATTTCTTACAGTTATCCGCGTTGCAGCATTTTATCTTTTGCCCGCGGCAGTGCGCTTTAATCCATATCGAACAGATATGGCTGGAGAATCGCTTTACCGCTGAGGGTAGGATTATGCATGAGCAGGTTGACCGGGAGGGCAGCCGGAACATCAAAGGGGTGAGAGTGGAACGCGGAGTATATTTGCGTTCCGCGGAGCTGGGGTTAATTGGTAAAGCGGATGTGGTTGAGTTTCATCGTGATGCTCAAGGGAGATGGGTTCCCTTTCCGGTTGAATATAAGCGGGGCAGGCCGAAACCCGATGATAGTGATAAGACGCAGTTGTGCGCCCAGGGCTTATGCCTGGAAGAGATGACGCGGCTTTCTGTTCCTGAAGGGGCGTTGTTTTACGGCAAGCCGCGGCGCAGGATGAATGTTGTTTTTGATGAATCATTGCGGCAGAAAACGAAGGATGCCGTGCGGGCGTTACACGAATTTATCAACAAAAGAACTACGCCTAAGCCTGTTTACGTACCGAAGTGCGATTCTTGTTCTTTTGTCGGCTTATGCCTGCCCAAAGTCATCGCGAACCGGGTTTCAGTTGAGAAATATATAGAAGAAGGGATACGTGAATCGTGAAAAAATATCTGAATACGTTGTTTATTACCACCCAAGGCGCGTATCTCCATAAAGAAGGCGAGACCGTGGTGGTGAAGATTAAGGATGAGGTTTGCCTGCAAGTTCCCATTCATACCATCAGCGGAATTGTTTGTTTCGGGCAGGTCTCCTGCAGCCCCTTCCTGATGGGGTTTTGCGCGGAGAACGGTGTCGCGATTAGTTTTTTAACTGAATCGGGCCGTTTTTTAGCCAGTGTGCAGGGGCGAATGACAGGAAATGTCCTGCTGCGCCGGGAACAATATCGTCAGGCGGATAATCCGGTTTTTTCTGCGGATATGGCGCGCGTTATTGTTCAGGGGAAGGTGGCTAACTGCCGGAAGGTACTGGAACGTGCGCTGAGGGATCATCCGGATAAGATAGACAGCGATGTGGTAAAAAAGGCTTCTCAACGGCTTTCGTCTTCGCTTGAACAATTAGAAAGGATAAGCGAATTGGATGTAATCCGGGGAGTGGAAGGAGAATCTGCCGCGTCATATTTTGACGTGTTCGATCATTTAATTGTCGGGCAGAAGAATGATTTCCAATTTTCAGGGCGCAACCGGCGTCCGCCGATGGATAAGGTCAATTGTCTTTTGTCATTTTTATATACACTGCTTCTGCACGATACCCGCTCGGCGGTAGAGTCAGTGGGGTTAGACTCGGCTGTCGGCTTTTTACACCGGGACAGGCCGGGGCGTCCGGGGTTGGCGCTGGATATGATGGAAGAATTCAGGCCGTTTCTGGCCGACCGGTTAGCGTTGTCTTTGATTAACCGCAATCAGGTGCAGACCAAGGGTTTTAAGCAGTCGGAATCGGGCGCGGTGGTGATGGATGAAGAAACGCGCAAGACAGTTATTGTTGAGTATCAGAAAAGAAAACAGGAAGAGATACTGCATCCTTATATAAAGGAAAACGTGCAGATTGGACTTTTGTTTTATGTCCAGGCATTATTGCTGGCGCGGCATCTGCGCGGCGATTTAGATGGTTATCCGGTGTTCTTCTGGAAGTAACCCCCATGGTAAACGGAGGGAACAAAAATGCTAGTTGTCGTTAGTTATGACGTGGTTACCTCAGATAAAGGCGGACAGCGGCGTCTGCGCCGGGTAGCTAAAGTATGCAAAGATTATGGCCAGCGGGTGCAATACTCAGTTTTTGAATGTATCGTTGACCCGGCCCAGTGGACAGTTCTGCGCCAAAAACTGATCAATGAGATTGAACAGGAGGATGACAGTCTGCGGTTTTATTTTTTGGGAGCAAACTGGAAAAACAGGATTGAACATATAGGAGCCAAAAAAATCCCTAATCTTGAGGAAGACGCCTTGATTATTTAGAGGTGCGAACTATGAGCGGTATTTGTTTAAAGAGAGGGTTCGCGTATCCTTAACCTATTGCCATA
>JAZDEE010000019.1:0-5286 GCA_043809065.1 Candidatus Omnitrophota bacterium
CCTGGGTGTTATTGTTTTTACCGGTAGTGATATTAGCCGCCTATTTTTTGCGCAAGAGAGAAAACTCTTCCAATATAAGGTTTTCCGCGCAGGAGCTTCTGCAGGGATTCAGGCCGACGTTCAAACTGCTTTGTGCCCGGAATTTGATTTATTTACGGGCGGTGGTAATCGGTTTGTTCATTGTAAGTTTAGCCCGGCCGCGTCTTCCCCTGGAGGGAGCGCCGGCTCATAGTGAAGGCATTGATATTGTCCTGGCGGTGGATTGTTCCGGCAGTATGCTGGCGGAAGACTTTAAAATAGGTATGCGCCGGCAAAACCGCTTGGAAATAGTCAAACAGGTAGTGCGGGAGTTTATATCCGGGAGAACTAATGACCGGATAGGCCTGGTGGCCTTTTCCGCCCGGGCCTATACCGTCTGCCCGTTAACATTGGACCATAATTGGCTGGTAGAAAATCTGGAACGCGTGCAAATAGGGATGATTGAGGACGGCACCGCGGTTGGTTCGGCGATTAGTTCTTCTTTGAACAGATTGAAGGATGTGCCGGCGAAAAGTAAAGTAATCATTCTTTTGACTGACGGCGTGAACAATGCCGGAAAGATTTCTCCTTTGACCGCGGCGGATACGGCCCGGGCCTTGGGAGTAAAGATTTATTCTATCGGCGCGGGAACTAAAGGAATGGTCCCCTATCCGGTAAAGGATTTCTTCGGCCGGACAGTTTATCAACAGGTGCAGATTAATTTGGATGAAGATATGCTTAAGCAGGCAGCCCGGAAGACTAACGGGAAATATTTCCGGGCCACGGATACCGAGTCTTTGAGAAAGATTTATCAGGAAATCGACGCGTTGGAGAAAAGGCCCATAGAAGATAAAGGCTATCAGGAATATAAAGAATTGTTCGGCCTGTTTTTACTGCCCGCTATAGCGCTGTTATTGTTAGAAGTAATCTTATCCAATACAGTATTACGAAAGATCCCTTAGTCCGTTGTTGTCCGTTTTAGAGTTCCTCCCCCTTGATGGGGGAGGATAGGTGGGGGTGAAGTTCGTGAATGCCCCCCCTCCCTAACCCTCCCCACAAGGGGGAGGGAAACGTTTTTTGGAGAATTAACTTAATATGCGTTTCGCGCAGCCGGAATATATAAATTTCCTTTGGCTGGTTTTGCTGTTGATCCTTTTCCTGTTTTGGGCATTCAAAAGGAAAAAACAGATAATGCGCAGATTTGCCGAAGAAGGAATGCTGAAAGAGATAGCCTCTTCAATGGATCCGGGTAAACAGAAAATGAAGGCTGCCTTGATTATCCTTGCCGTCGTGCTGGGCTTATTAGCGTTGATGCGTCCGCAATGGGGGTTTCAGTGGCAGGAGGTGAAAAGGAGAGGGTTGGATATTATTATTGCCGTGGATTTATCTAAAAGTATGCTGGCTGCCGATGTATTGCCCAACCGCTTAGAGCGGTCTAAACTGGCGGTAAAAGATTTACTTAAAAAGGTAAAAGGAGACCGAATCGGATTAATCGGATTTGCCGGGACGGCCTTTCTTTCCTGTCCGTTGACAGTGGATTATGACGGTTTTCTCCTGGCGCTTAATGACTTGGATGTCCGCGCGATGCCGCGCGGCGGTACTTCCATTTCCAGCGCGATAAAACAGGCCCTGAAGAGTTATGAGGGAGGACAGAAAAAATACAAGAATCTGATCATTATTACTGACGGGGAGGACCACGAAGGCGATGCCCTGGCCGCCGCGGAAATTGCCGGGAAAGAAGCAGTGAAGATTTTTTGCATCGGAATAGGGACGATTGGCGGAGAACTGGTGCAGGTGCGTGATGAACAAGGGAATAAGACATTCTTGAAGGATCAAGACGGCAATGTCGTCAAGTCCAGGCTTAACGAAGCACTCCTGCAGAAAATAGCGCTGCTTACCGGCGGGACCTACGTGCGTTCCAGCGGGGCGGAATTTGGGCTGGATTGGATTTATGAAGAAAAGCTTGCCTCCCTGGAGAAAAGAGAAATCCAGGCCAAGATGAGCAAATTATATATAGAGCGTTTCCAGATACCTTTGGCTTTGGCTTTATTCTTTTTAATAATGGAAACCTGGATCAGCGACAAAAGAAAAATATGAAAAATTTGATTTTTGTATTACTACTGATAATCTGCGCGCCGGCTTTAGACTGCCAGGCAGCCGGAGGGCCAAAACATAATGTCCGAAAGGGAAATTTGTTGTATAATAAAGGGGAATTTTCCCAGGCCTTAAAAGAATATGAATCCGCGCTGTCCAACGCGGAGGACTCTGATGTCGTTAATTATAATACAGGCGCGGCATTATATAAGACAAAAGAATATCAAACAGCGATAGACCATTTTGAAAAGGCCCTGCTTTCCGAAGATAAAGGGCTGGAAGAAAAGGCCAGTTATAATGCCGGCAATGCCCGGTATAAATATGGCGCAAACCGGGAAAATACCGATTTGTCGTCGGCAATCAACCTGATTAAACAATCACTGCGCCATTACGAGCGGGCTATGGCTCTGGACGCTGAAGATGCGGATGCCCGGCATAATTACGAATTTGTAAAAAAAGAATTGGAACGGATGCAAAAGAAACAGCAGCAGCAGCAGCAACAACAACAGCAGCAGCAGAAGCAGCAAGAACAACAGAAAAACAAACCTCAGCAGGATAAACAGCAGTCCGCGGAGAATAATAAACAAGAAAAGCAAGACAATCCCGCTCAGGAGCAAAAACAGCAGGATACACAAGCAAAACAAGATAAACAAAATGAGCAAAAAAAGCAGGATGGGCAAGATAACTCTGAGCAAACACAGTCCGAACAGCAGGAACAGCCGGCCGGCCGGAATGCCCAGTCCGGGCAGGAAGAGATGTCCGAGCGCCAGGCCAGGATGTTATTAGACAATTATCATCAGGAAGAAGAGCCGAAAGAATTATATCAGGAAAAAATCCCGGTTTCCGAATTGTCCGAGCCGGTAAAAGATTGGTAAAGCGTAAATCCGAAGCACGAAATTCGAAATCCGAAACAATGTTCAAATTTTCAAAATCCAAATGACCAAAAAATAAGCCTAAAGAATATGGTTTTGAACATTGGAACATTTGAGAATTCGGATTTGTTTCGAATTTCGATATTCGAATTTCGGGTTTTAAACTATAATGAGACTAACTATGTTTGTATTAATTTTCCTTCTCTTATTAGGCCTGGCTCAGCCGGCGCACGCCGAAGACATCCGTTTTGAAGCGGCAGTGGATCGCAGCAGTGTCGCCTTGGGGGAGAGCCTGCAGCTTAACCTTAGTTTTTATGGAGTGCCGGGAATGGCTGTTCCGGCCCTGCCGCAGATGCCTGGATTCAACTGGCAGTATTTAGGCCCCTCTACTAAGGTTTCCATTATTAACGGCCAAACTTCCAGTACGGTGACTTTTATGTATGCCCTTTCACCGATACAAACGGGGAAATTGGTTATCCCTGCTTTTTCTATAGAATATAAAGGCAATACGTATACTTCCGAGGCTATAGAAGTGGAAGTGGCGCAGAGAGGCTCCGGCGGGGGCAGACTGCCTGCTGCCCAAAACCCGGATAATTCTGTTTCCGAAGAAGGGTTAAACGAGCGGGTCTTTCTTACGTTGCAGGCGGATAAAAGAAGGGCCTTTGTTAATGACCCTGTTTCCGTTACCATCAAGTTATATATCAACAGCCGGAACATCCAGGACGTGCAGTATCCTCAGCTTAATCATGAAAATTTCCTTCTGGAAGACTTTCCCCAGCCTAACCAATACCGGGAAACCCTGAATGGAATCGCGTATGACGTCATAGAATTCAAGACCAAGGTTTTTCCTGTGCGCGAAGGCGAACTGACTTTAGGCCCGGCTGTGGTAGATTGCAGTTTATTGGTGAAAAGCGCCCGCGGAGACCAGAGCGATAGGTTTCCTTTTTTTGAGGACGATGACTTTTTCGATAGTTTTTTCGGCCGCTACCAGCGGCGCGCGCTGCATCTTAAATCTATAGATATGTCTATTATAGCGGCGCCGGTTCCTGAGGAGAATAAACCGGCGGATTTCAGCGGGGCATTGGGAGACTACAATTTTACTGTTGAGGCTAATCCCAGGGAAGTGAAGGCAGGCGACCCGGTGACCTTAAAAATGATTGTTTCCGGAACCGGGAATTTCAAAACAGTCAACCCGCCGCTGCTTAATTTTAAAGATGACTTTAAGGTATATGACGCGGACGTAAAGCAGGATAATACCGGCAAAATATTTGAGCAGGTGATTATCCCTAAAAGCGAAAAGATTACGGAAATCCCGGAAATCGGTTTTAGTTTTTTTGATACAAAATCGGGAGAATACAAAAGGATTACCCGCGGGCCGATTCCGCTTACGGTAACCCCCCTGCCTAAGGGGGAAGAGTTACGGGTGTTTGAGCCTCAGGAAAATAATACCGGCGCTCTGCGCCAAAAAGAAATATTAGGGAAAGATATTGTTTACATAAAAGAATCGCCCGGCCGTCTGCGGCCTAAGGGGGCGTTTGTGTGTAAACAAAAAGTATTTATAATTATTCAGATATTACCACTGGCAGCGTTTATTTCCGTGTGGATTATGCACCGGAGAAAAAAACGTTTGCAAAACGATGTCCGTTATGCCAGACGTCTGCGCGCCCCGTTAGCCGCCAGAAAGAATCTGCGCGCGCTGAGGCAGTTTTTGCAGGCTAAAGATACCGCCCGGTTTTTTGACGCGCTGTTCAAGACGTTACAAGAGTATTTGGGGGACAAATTCCATTTATCTTCAGCCGGGATAACTTCTAATGTGGTAGAAGAACTCAGAAACCAAAATGTGGATAAAGCGGTACTGGATAAAATTAGTGATTGTTTTAATAGCTGCGACAGCGCCCGCTACGCGCCTTCGGCGGTTAGTGAGTATGAGATGTTTAAGAATTTTGAACTGCTGCAGGAAATTATTGATACTCTGGAGAGTAAAAAGACATGAGAGCAAGGCTTTTACTGTTAGGGGTATGCCTGGTCATATTTGCCGCTCCCGCGAACAGCGATAACTCCAGTCAACAGGCCTTGTACCGGAGCGATACAGGGCCTGCCGGCGCGTTGTTTTCTCAGGGGAACGGCTATTACGCGCAAGAGAAGTTTGACCAGGCTATCACTGCTTATGAACAGGAGTTGAGCCTGGGCCGGGAAAGCGGACCGCTTTACTATAATCTGGGTAACGCCTATTTTAAATCCGGACAATTAGGCCGCGCTATCCTCAATTATCTGCGCGCGGAACGTCTTATTCCCGCGGATG
>JAZDEE010000020.1:0-3219 GCA_043809065.1 Candidatus Omnitrophota bacterium
CTGGGGCAAATATTCAGGTATGGGTTACGACAATGACATGGCCGCTGACTGGACTAATTATATAGCCATAACTGCTTCCAGCGACCCTCAGGTGATAAATAATGGTGGAGCCGGTGTCTGGTCTGTAGCCGGCGGCGCCGGAGCAAAGACAATTTATATCAGAGTTCGCGATGCCGCGGGAAATATAAAGGGCGGATGATAAGGTATTTGGCGGCTAAAAGGAGGGATTAGAAATGAAAAAAACAATTATTATATTTTGTATTTTGTTTCTTGCAGGACTGCAGCGCGCGGAAGCGAATAATCTGAGGGTTACAAACGTGTCTATTGCCAGCGCAAGCATATCTAACGGCACAGCAAATGTGCAGTTTGATATCAGCTGGGATAACTCCTGGAGAGGAGGCGCCGCAGATTATGACGCGGCGTGGGTATTCATCAAATATTCGACAGATGCGGGCACGACCTGGCAGCATGCTACCTTGAAAACCGGAGGCACAAATCCTACGGGGTTTTCGGTTGGCACAGGCACAGGGCTGGATATCGTGGTGCCTGCTGTGGATAAAAAAGGCGCGTTCCTGCGGCGTTCCTCTGATGCCGCGGGGAGCGTTTCCACAAGCTCTATCCAATTTGTCTGGGATTACGTAACTGACGGCCTTTCGGCGAGTAATACCGCGCGGGTAAAAGTATTTGCCATAGAGATGGTGTATATTCCGACGGGCGCTTTTTATGCCGGTTCAGGCGGGACCGAAACATCCGCATTTTATGCCTACCCTACAACTACAAACGCTTATCAAATAAGTTCTGAGGCAGCGATTACCGTGGGAACAGGGACTGGTAATTTATACTATCCTTCAACTACTTATGGCGGCGATCAGGCAGGCCCTATCCCGGCTGCTTTTCCCAAAGGATACGCCGCTTTTTATATGATGAAATATGAAATTTCCCAAGGGCAATACGCAGGTTTTTTAAATACTATTACTTCAGGTCAGGCCTCAACAAGATACCCGGGCCAGAACGGTAATTACCGGCACACTATTTCAGGCACCTACCCGAATTTTTCCGCTTCCAAGCCGGACAGGGCGTGCAATTATCTTTCCTGGGCGGATTTAACCGCGTACAGTGACTGGGCGGGATTAAGGCCGATGACTGAGCTGGAGTTTGAAAAAGCGGCCAGAGGCACTTTGGCCGCGGTTGCCAATGAATACGCCTGGGGAAATGCTACTGCCCCTACCGCTGCTGCAACTATATCCGGCACAGAAAATGGAACCGAGACGATTACCACTTCCGGCGCGAATTGTAATTATAACGCCACTACTTTTACCGGCGGCGACACAGGGCAGGGCCCTTTAAGATGCGGCATCTTTGCCACTAGTTCCAGCACCAGGGCAACCAGCGGCGCGGGTTATTATGGGGTTATGGACCTATCAGGAAATTTATGGAAGAGACCAGTTACGGTGGGTAATGCAACAGGCAGGCTATTTACCGGCCTACACGGCGACGGCGCATTAACTACAGGTGGAGATGCTAATGTAAATTTATGGCCGGCGGTAGATGCGGTTGGTGCGGGGTTTCGCGGCGGCGATTGGTATGGTGGTGCGACGGACGCCCGCGCGTCAGACCGCAGCTACGCGGCTTACACGGATCCAGTTCGGGTCGACTTTTATGGCGGCCGCGCTGTCAGAACCTCTCCATAAAGGTTTTGTAGGACTTTGTAGTTTTGCATTTTTGAGGTTTTAAAATGGAAAATAAAAAGATAACGCCGGTAATTGAAAAACATTATAAATTGATCCTCTGGATGCTGCCCAAGATGGCCAATTTTCCCCGGGACCAGAGATTCTTGCTGGCGGATAGGATAGAGAAACTCTTGCTCGATATATTGGAGATGTTAATCGAGGCGAATTATTCCAAGCAAAAAAGAGAGATTTTGATAAAAGTTAACCTGAGATTAGACCTGTTAAGATTCATGATGAGGATCAGCAAGGATATGAAGTATGTTAATGTAAGCTCTTATGATTTCTTCTGCCAGTCAGCTATTGAGATCGGAAAGATGGTCGGCGGCTGGCTTAAGGCATCAGCTCTTTGACGATGGTAGCCATTCCAGAATCTCAAGGCTCACGGGCCTTGGGAGCGGAAGTGGAACTGGAGAGGTTCAGGCGCTGTATCCATCCCCTGAAAGGCTTTGATGTTCAGGGGGAAAAGTGCGGTAATATCGGGGTGAGGCCTGCAGCAGCGGGGTTTCTACGCGATATGGTTGATTGGCAATGGTTTAGCGCCGTAAAGGTGCTGTGCGGGGTTTCGCGGCGGCAATTGGAATAATGATGCGACGAACGCCCGCGCGTCAGACCGCAACAACGCGGCTAACACGAATCCAGATCGGAACAACAATTATGGCGGTCGCGCTGTCAAAACCTCTTCTGTTTTATACTTTGAAATGAAGGATAGAGGGTGAGGAAATGAAGAAAATATCAGGCGTATATGCAAAGATAATATCCAAAGAGAACCTTTACCGCTCGGCCCATATGGCCGCAAGGGGCAAAAGGTACAGGGATACTGTGGCGGATTTTAATTTTTCACTTGAGGAGGAAATCAATTGCCTGCACCAGGAATTACGCGCCAAAACTTACCGCCACGGCCGGTACCGCGTGTTTACCATCTATGACCCCAAGCAGCGCACTATTGCCGCCGCGCCGTTCAGGGACAGGGTGGTTCATCACGCCGCGCATGATATTATTGAGCCGATGATCGATAAGAGTTTTATCCATGATTCGTATGCCTGCAGGAAAGGCAGGGGCACGCATACAGCGGTGAACAGGGCGCAGAGGTTTTTACGGGCAAATGAGTTCTGTTTCCACGGGGATATAAAAAAGTATTTCCCCTCTATAAATCATCGCGTGCTTAAGGATATTCTGAGGGCAAGGATTAATGATGTGGATTTGCTCTGGCTTTTGGATGCGTTTATAGATTCAGCGGTGTCATTGCGAGCGGGCGGCAGCGAGCGAAGCAATCCCAAAAACGAGATTGCTTCGGGTACTGCGTACCCTCGCAATGACGAACAGAAAGGCTTGCCGATAGGCAATCTAACCAGCCAGTTCTTCGCCAATCTTTATTTAAACGAGCTGGATTATTTTATAAAATTTGATTTGAGGCTTAAGTTTTATCTTCGCTATATGGATGATTTTTTGATTTTCGGAAATGACAAAGAAGCGCTCGTTAAGATTAAAA
>JAZDEE010000021.1:0-10440 GCA_043809065.1 Candidatus Omnitrophota bacterium
GGCACGGCCCTGTCCGGCGGACAGCAGCAGCGCCTGTGCATTGCCCGGACATTGGCTATTAAGCCGGAGGTCATTTTATTTGATGAGCCCTGCTCAGGGCTTGACCCGGTTTCTACGGCCAAAGTGGAAGAAGCAATGCTGATGTTAAAACAGTATTATACGTTAGTGTTGGTTACCAACAATGTTAAACAGGCGGCGCGCGTAGGAGACAAAACCGCGTTTTTCTTAAATGGCGGACTGATTGAATTAGACAAAACCGACAAGATGTTTACCACGCCGGCTGATAAACGGACGGATGATTATATCCGCGGGAAATTCGGATAATGGCTGAAATAAAAGTTACTAATTTTAATCTTTGGTATGGGGCCTTTCAGGCTTTGCAGGATATAACTGCCTCTTTTAAAGAAAAAAATATTACCGCTATTATCGGCCCTTCCGGGTGCGGCAAGTCCACATTACTGCGTTCTTTTAACCGGATGAATGACCTGGCGGAAGCGGTGCGTGTAACCGGGGAGATTCTGATTGACGAGAAAGATATCCTGCGTCAGGATACAGATTTGGCGGTCTTGCGTAAAAAGGTAGGCATGGTTTTCCAGCGGCCTAATCCGTTTCCTTTATCTATCTACGAAAATATCGCTTTTGGACTAAAAATTCATCAGCCGGCAGATAAATGGACAATGGACGAAATAGTGCGGCAGAGCCTGGAACAGGTGGCCTTGTGGGATGAGGTAAAGGATAAAATCAATAAATCCGCGCTTAGTCTGTCCCTGGAACAAAGACAGCGGCTGTGCATTGCCCGTTTGTTGGCCGTGAAGCCGGATGTGCTGCTTATGGATGAACCTTGTTCAACGCTGGATCCGCAGGCAACAGAGCGGATAGAAAAATTAATGCAGGAATTACGTAATAATTATAGTATAATAATAGTGACGCATAATATGCAGCAGGCGGCCAGGGTTTCTGAGGAAACCGGCTTTATGCTTTTGGGAGAATTAGTAGAGTTTGGCCGGACAGAGGACATATTTACCCGGCCGAAAGATAAACGCACGGAAGATTATATTACCGGCAGGTACGGTTAACTGAGTAAAGATATAAAAATTCGAAATACGAATATCGAAATTCGAAACAAATCCGAATTTTCCAAGGCTCAAATGTTCAAAACCGTATTCTTTAAGCCTATGTTTTGGTCATTTGTATTTTGAGCATTTGAACATTGTTTCGAATTTCGGATTTCGTGCTTCGAGTTTGATCATAATATATGAGGAGGAGTATGAATGGAAAGATATTTTGATGAACAATTGAAAGAGCTGCATAAAGATCTCTTAAAGATGGGAGCGCTGGCTCAGGAGGCTATTTTTAAGTCTGTGGAGGCGTTAAAAAACCGGGACAAGGAACAAGCCTTGGAAGTTATCGGCTCCGATACTAAGTTGGATAATCTCGAACTGATTATTGATGAAAAATGCATTGACTTGATTGCCTGCCATCAGCCGATGGCAGGTGATTTGCGCTTTATTACTACCGGGATGAAGATTAATGCCGAGCTGGAGCGAATTGCCGATTTGGCAGTGGATATCAGCCAGCGTGTGTTGGAACTGGCAGGCAAACCTTTGTTAAAACCACTTATTGATATTCCCAAGTTGTCGGCTATCGCCCAAAAAATGGTCGGAGATTCGCTGGAGTCTTTTATAAAAAAGGATGTGTCTTTAGCCCGAAAAGTAGTCTTGGCGGATACGGAAGCGGATAAACTGCGTAATCTGGTTTCTGCCGAGTTGGTGGACGATTATATGGCGCGTGATGTCAAAACAGCTGACCGGGCTGTTTCCCTGCTTTTAATTGCCCGGCATCTGGAACGTATATGCGACCACGCCACCAATATTGCCGAGGATGTGATATATATGGTGGAAGGCAAGGTGATTAAACACCATCATGAAGAATAAAAAAATGATAGGAAGCAATATGAATGCGCAATCCGGGAAAAAACGAGGCCGGGCTTTTTGGGGATATTTAGAAGGAATAGTTTCTGTTATCATCAACACTGTGCTCTTTGTGATGAAATACGGGGTGGGCGTAGCCACTCATTCGATAGCTATAATTGCCGATGCCTGGCATACCTTGTCGGATTCGTTGACCTCCCTGGTAGTAATCATTGGCTTTAAGATTTCGGCTGTGAAACCGGATAAGCAGCATCCTTTTGGCCATGGCCGGGCGGAACTGGTCAGCGCGGTTATTATTGCCACCTTATTAGGCGTGGTGGGTTTTGGCTTTCTGCGCGAGTCTGTAAATAGATTTATCCGCCATGAGACGGCAGTTTATAGTCTGGCGGCTTTTATTATATTTATTTTTTCGGCCGGCATAAAAGAATGGCTGGCCCGGTTTTCCATTGCACTCGGCCGAAAAATAAACTCGCAGTCTTTACGGGCCGATGGCTGGCATCATCGAAGCGATGCTGTAGCTTCCGGATTGATCTTACTGGGGATGTTCGCTAATAGATATATCTGGTGGGTTGACAGCGTAATGGGCATTATGGTTTCCCTGCTTATTTTTTACGCGGCTTATGATATTCTAAGGGCGTCGGTAAGCACATTAATGGGGGAGGTCCCGGATGAAGAATTTATCGCTCTGCTTAAACAGGCCGTCGGCCATAACGGCATCAGTATGGGGAAAATACATCATCTGCATTTACATCGGTATGGAGAACACGTGGAGTTAACTTTTCATTTAAAACTTCCTCCGGAGATGCCTTTGTTGGAAGCGCATTCCGTTGCGGATAAATTAGAAAAAACAATTAAGAAAGAACTGAATATAGAAGCCACGATACATATCGAGCCATTGTCACTGATATAGGGATGAAACAATAAATATAGGGGGGGGATATGCTGGACAAAAAAGAGATGCTTGGCTGGAAAGCGCTGCATAAGGATATGAGCAAACAAGGCATTATGATGTCTTTTCTGAGCAACCTGCAATATCTGTTGTCCAAGGATGAATATTCCGCTACTGTAAATGATAAATTTTGGGCGTATGCCATAGCCATCCGCGACCGGCTTATTGAACGCTGGATTGCTACCCAGCAGAGATATCATCAGAAAAATTTGAAACGTGTTTATTATCTATCCATGGAATTCTTGATCGGACGGCTGTTAAGCAATTATTCGCTTAATCTGGGTATAGAAAAAGAGGGCAAAGCAGCGCTGGAGGCGCTGGGGCTTAACTTTGAAGAAATCCAGGAACAGGAGCTGGACGCCGGTTTAGGCAATGGCGGCCTGGGGCGGCTGGCGGCTTGTTTTTTGGATTCGTTGTCCACACTGGGTATACCGGCGCATGGTTATGGAATCCGTTTTGATTATGGCATCTTCAATCAGAAGATTCGTGATGGGTATCAGGTTGAGCTTCCTGATGAGTGGCTACGTTTGGGACTGCCCTGGGAATTTGCCCGGCTGGAGTACGCGCTGAAGGTGCATTTTTATGGCAATACGGAAAGGTCCCATGATAAAGACGGAAAACTGCGGGTGCAATGGGTGAATACGCGGGATGTGTTAGCCGTGCCTTATGATATCCCTGTGCCGGGCTACAAGAATAATGTAGTCAACACACTGCGGTTGTGGTCGGCCAAGAGCACAGAGGACTTTGATTTTGAATACTTTAAAGACGGCGATTATGAGCGGGCAGTGCAGAAAAAGATCCTGTCGGAAAATATTTCCAAGGTATTGTATCCCAATGATGATATAAGCCGGGGAAGAGAACTGCGTTTAAAACAGGAGTATTTCCTGGTGGCCGCGTCTATTTCCGATATTTTACATCGTTTCCATGCCCATAACGCGGATTTGCGTCTTTTTCCGGATAAAGTTGCCATTCAGCTCAACGATACGCATCCGGCTTTGGCCATTCCGGAACTGATGCGGGTCTTTCTGGACAAATATGATGTTGATTGGGATACAGCCTGGGATATTACTACGCGCACCTTTGCCTATACCAACCACACGCTGATGCCGGAGGCACTGGAATCCTGGCCGGTGGAATTGCTGGAACAACTCCTGCCGCGGCATCTGCAGATTATTTATGAGATTAACGCCCGGTTTTTAGATAAGGTTTCTATGGAGTTTCCTGGCCGCGGCGAACTGTTGGAAAAAATGTCTGTCATTGAAGAAGGCGCCCCGAAAAAAGTGCGCATGGCCCATCTTTCCATCATAGGCAGTCATTCGGTAAATGGGGTTTCCCGTCTGCATTCTGAGCTTCTGCAATCTAAGATGTTCAGTGAGTTTAATCATTGTTTCCCGGGGAAATTTAATAATAAAACCAATGGCGTTACCCAGCGGCGCTGGCTTTTGGAAGCGAATCCCCTGTTGTCGGAGTTGATTACCCGGACTATCGGGGACAAATGGATTGTGAACGCGGAGCATCTGGAAAAACTTCTGCCGTTAAAAACAAACAGTTCTTTCCGGGCTAAGTGGAAGAAAGTAAAGCAGGAGAACAAACAAATACTGGCCGAGTACATTCGCAAAATAACGAATATAACCATTGACCCGCAGTCGCTGTTTGATATCCAGGTTAAACGTATGCATGAATATAAACGGCAGTTATTATTCGGGCTTTATGTTATTTCCCAGTATTTGGTCATCAAAAATACCCCTGGTAAATTTATTCAGCCGCGGACGTTTCTTATGGGTGGTAAAGCCGCTCCATCGTATTCTATGGCTAAACTTATTATTAAATTTATCAACAGCATTGCCGATGTGATTAATAGAGACAAGGCCGCGCTGGGAAAGATTAGATTGGTTTTTTTAGAGAATTACCGGGTTTCCCTGGCGCAAAGGATATTTCCGGCCAGTGATTTGTCGGAGCAGATTTCCACGGCCGGGATGGAGGCCTCCGGCACGGGAAATATGAAATTTATGCTTAACGGCGCTTTAACTATCGGCACTATGGACGGCGCCAATGTCGAGATTGCCGAAGCGGCAGGGGAGGAAAACATCTTTATTTTTGGCCTGGGACCGCGGGAAATAGAACAATTACGGAATAACGGATACAGTCCCCAGGAATATATTAATCGTTCGCCGATGCTTTATGAGATTGTGCATTTGCTTAATACCAATTATTTTTCCGCGTATCAGCCGGGCCTGTTTGCCCCGATTATTGATTCGTTGACTAACAATGACCCGTTTTTTATTTGCGCGGATTTTGATGCTTATTGCCAAGCGCAGGACAATGTGAATCGTGCCTATCAGGATGATGCCGGCTGGATAAAAAAATCCATCGTCAATACGGCCAAGGCCGGCCGCTTCTCCAGCGACAGAACCATTAAAGAGTATGCCAAAGAGATTTGGCGGGTGATATAATTCATAAATTCGAAATTCGAATATCGAAATTCGAAACAAATCCAAATGTTCCAATTTAAAAAAAAATGAATCAAAATATTATTTCTTTACTGATATTTATTCTGGCCTACCTTCTTTTTGTCTTTCTACCTAACAGAAGGCCGGTGATAGCGGTAAGCGCGAGTCTTTTGCTTATTCTTACAAAAACAATTACGCTTAAGGAGGCATTCTTTGCGGTTAACTGGAATGTAATGGGCATATTTGTGGGGACGCTGATTGTGGCGGATGTGTTTATGGAAAGCCGTGTCCCGGCCTATATTGCCGAGATAATTGTGGACAGGGCCAAAAATACCTGCCGGGCGATACTCTTGATTTGTCTTTTGACCGGGTTCATTTCAGCCTTTGTGGAAAATGTGGCGACGGTGTTAATTGTCGCTCCCATCGCGCTTTCCTTAGCCAGAAAATTAAAGATGAATCCCACGAATATGCTGATTTGCATTGCCATATCCAGCAATCTGCAGGGAACAGCGACACTTATCGGCGACCCGCCCAGTATGTTGTTAGCCGGTTTTGCCCGGATGAACTTTATGGATTTTTTCGTCTATCAGGGGCGCCCCAGTATATTTTTTGCCGTTCAAGCCGGGGCGTTGGTTTCTTTTATAGTTTTATACTTTATCTTTAGACAGCATAAGGAGAAAAACAAGCTTTTGCCTGTTGAGCAAGTCCGGTCCTGGTTCCCACGATTATTCTGGTGGTTCTGATTATTTTGCTGGCGCTTTCCTCGTTTTTCGACGCCGGGTTTTCCTATATGGCCGGGATACTTTCTATGATTGCCGGCATTATTGCCCTGGGCTGGGAAAGATTTGTGAACAGGAGTTCTATTGTCGAAGGGATAAAAGCGCTGGACTGGGAGACTACTTTTTTCCTGATGGGAGTGTTTATTCTGGTGGGCGGCATTACCTTAACCGGCTGGATTGAGGTGATTTCCGGGTATCTTTCCGCTTTAGTGGGCACAAACGTATTTTTAGCCTATACTCTCATCGTGGTGATTGCTGTTGTTCTTTCCGCCTTTATAGACAACGTCCCTTTTTTAGCGGCGATGCTGCCGGTGGCGTTGGCTATGTCGGCTAAATTGGATATTCATCCTTCCTTGTTTCTTTTCGGACTGCTTATCGGGGCAAGTTTAGGCGGCAATATTACGCCTATCGGGGCTTCGGCCAATATCGTAGCCTGCGGGCTGCTCAAAAAAGAAGGGTACACGGTTAAATTCCGGGACTTTACCAGAATAGGCGTTCCCTTTACCCTGGCGGCAGTGAGCGCGGCCTATTTATTTGTTTGGTTTATTTGGAGTCACTGAATTGCCTATGAATAATTTAATTGCGTTCCTTTTTGTCTTAATCGGTTTTCTTACCTGCTTTACCAGCAGGCAAGTCTGCCTTGCCGGCGGGCAGGAACAATCTGCGGCCGGAACAATCCTTTCCTGGGGGGATTGTCTTGCTGAGGCTGAGAAGAATCACCCCGATTTGATTTCGGCCGCGGAAGGCATAAATATAAAGAAAGCCGGCCGGGACGTTACTGCCAGCGGCTTATATCCCCAGTTTAGCGCGAGCGTCGGCGCTTCTACCGCTCAAACCAGCACGGCCAGCGCGGGAAAATCAACCAGTGATTCTTATTCCTACGGTATTGACGGTTCGCAATTGATTTTTGACGGTTTTAAGACCGTTAATGACCTAAAAGCCGCGGACGAAGATATCAACGTCGCCTGGCAGTCATATCGTTTTACTTCGGCGCAGGTGCGCCGGGATCTGCGCGGCGCGTTTATCAATTTATTAAAAGCGCAGGAACTCATCAAGGTAGCCGAAGAAATAGTGAACATCAGAAGGGACAATTTGATGCTGCTTACTATGCAGTATCAAGCCGGTCTGGAACATAAAGGGGCGTTATTAACGGCGGAGGCGAACGCGGCCGAAGCAAATTTTGGACTGGCGCAGGCCAAAAGAAGCGCCGAATTCGCTCAGATAAAACTGACTCAGGAAATGGGGCGCAGGGAGTTTGTCCCCTTATCCGTCAAAGGAGAATTCGTAGCGCAAGAAACCGCCGCGGAAAAACCGGATTTTGAACAGTTAGCCAAAAGTAATCCTGCTGTTTTAGAAGCGGCTGCCCAAAAGAATTCGGCTTTGTTCGCGGTGAAATCTGCTTTTGGTAATTTTGCTCCTCAGCTTTCCGGCACGGCCGGAGCGGATAGAAAAAGCGCGCATTGGCCGCCGGAGAACAACCAGTGGGATTTAGGTCTGAGTTTGACTCTGCCGTTATTTGAAGGCGGGCTGAAGGCGGCTCAGTTGTCGTCTGCCCAGGCTGTTTACAGGCAGAAGGAGGCGGATGAGCGTAGTGCCAGAGATACTGCCCTGGTAACTCTTGAACAAACCTGGGCAGCGCTGCGGGATGCTATCGGAACAGTTGATGTGCAGGACAAACTGCTGGAGGCCGCGGAGGAACGCGCGCAGATTGCCGAAGCGCAGTATTCGACCGGTTTTATTTCCTTTGATAACTGGGTAATCATTGAGAATGATTTGGTCAAGGCCAAAAAATCTTACCTGCAATCTCAGGCCGACGCTTTACTGGCGGAAGCGGATTGGATTCAGGCGAAAGGAGAGACGTTAGAATATGCGCGGTAAAAAAGTTAAGATTATATTAGCAGCGGCGGTATTGTTGGGCTCTTTGGCGTTCTGGCAGGTGAAGGCAAGACAAGCCAAAGCGGATAGCGGCATCACCCGGGAAATAATACCGGTGATCGGCAATATTCAAAACTTTATTTCTACCACCGGCGTTGTTTTGCCCAAAAACAGGCTGGAAATAAAGCCGCCGGTCAACGGAAGGATAGATGAAATCCTGGTTAAAGAAGGCGAGCAGGTAAAAGCCGGCCAGACCTTGGCCTGGATGAGCTCAACGGAACGGGCCGCGCTCATTGATGCCGCCCGTGTGCAGGGTGAAGAAGCGGTAAAACATTGGCAGGAGGTTTACAAGGCTATCGCGCTGATTTCTCCTATTGACGGAGAGGTCATTGTGGCCAAGACTCAACCCGGGCAAACCGTGACTACTGCTGAGGCGGTGATTGTGTTATCCGACCAGTTAATTGTGCGCGCGCAGGTGGACGAGGTGGATATCGGCAAGGTTAAGCCGGCTCAGGAGGCGTTGGTAAGTTTGGATGCTTATGCGGGCGCTAAAATAAAAGCCAGGGTTGCGCATATTTATTACGAGTCTAAAACGGTTAATAACGTTACGATGTATGAAGTGGATATTCTTCCGGAGAACATCCCGTCTTTTTTCCGTTCCGGGATGAATGCCACGGTTGATTTTGTCGAGAACAGCAAAGAAAATATCCTGGTTATTCCCCTGGAAGCGGTAACGCGGGAAAAAGACGGCGCGTATCTGTTGGTAAAACAGGGGGGACAGGCGGAGGTGGTCAGGCGCGCTGTCCAGCTGGGGATTTCCGACGATAAAAATGTAGAAATCATTTCCGGATTGGATCGGGATGACGTGGTCATCGTAACGACTAAAAAATACATGCTTCCCCAGGCCGAAAAGATAGGAACCAATCCTTTTATGCCCGCCCGGCCGGGGAGAAGCCGAAACCGTTAACAACGGGATGAGTATGATTGAGGTAAAGAATATCTCCAAGACTTACCGGATGGGTAAGGTAGAAGTCCGGGCACTGGCCGGTGTTTCGCTGAACATCGCTGCCGGCGACTTTGTGGCTATTATGGGGCCTTCGGGTTCCGGCAAATCCACGCTGATGCATATCCTCGGGCTCCTGGACCGGCCGGATTCGGGGGACTATTCTTTTGCCGGGGAAGAATTATTCAGATTCTCCGACCAGGAACTGGCGGCTGTGCGCAACGGCCTGGTTGGTTTTGTCTTCCAGCAGTTCCATCTCCTGCCCCGGATGACTGCTTTGGAAAATGTGGAGCTGCCGCTGGTTTACGCGGGTAAGCGGCATTTACGGGAGATGGCCCGGGAAAAGATTGAGCTGGTGGGACTTAAGGACAGGATCTCCCATTGGCCCAACGAGCTTTCCGGCGGGCAGCAGCAGCGCGTGGCCATTGCCAGGGCCCTGGTTAATGACCCGCCCGTTATTTTGGCTGATGAACCCACGGGCAATTTAGACTCTAAAAGTAAAGAGGAAATAATTGCCATTTTAAAACGCCTGAATCAGGAAGGGAAAACTATAATTATTGTTACTCACGAAAGAGAGATTGCCGAATACGCGCGGAGAATCATTCAGATGCGCGACGGCCGGATTGTCTCTGATGAAAGGATGGGAGAAGTCTCCGCGAAGGATAGTCTCCAGTCCCCGGCAGGTTTAGTCGATGGTTTTGTATTTAAACATCCCAGGGATGTCAGCGGGCATAAGGTTACCGATTATTTTAGACAGGCCGGGTTTGCCATGCTTGCTCATAAGATGCGTTCAGCGTTATCAATTTTAGGCGTGCTTATCGGTGTGGCCGCGGTTATCGCTATGCTGGCGCTTGGGCAGGGTGCGCAAGCCTCTATAGAAGCCCAGTTGGCTTCGCTGGGCTCGAACCTTTTGGTTATCCGGCCGGGTTCTCCCCGGATGCACGGGGTTGCCATGGAGTCGGGGGCAGTGGCCCGTTTTACTTTTCAGGACGTGGAAGCGATCAGGAAACTTGCCGGCGGCGTAAAAAGAGCGAGCCCTTCGGTATCGGGACGCGGACAGATGGTTTACGGCAGTAAAAACTGGAATACTCAAATTGAAGGCGTGGATGTGGATTATGCCCAGATGCGCGCTTCTGTGCCGGCCATCGGAAGATTCTTTACGGATGCCGAAGTTAAGATGAGAGAAAAGGTGGTTGTTTTAGGCACGACAGTAGCCGATGAACTTTTTGGCGCGTCCAATCCGCTGGGAGAAACTGTAAAAATAAACCTGATTAATTTTCGGGTGATCGGTATTTTGCCGTCCAAAGGGGCGAATTCTTTTCATGACCAGGACGATATCGTGCTTGTTCCGGTGACTACGGCGATGTCCAGGCTGCTGGGGAAAGAATATGTGGACACCATTTATGTGGAAGCGGATAATCCGCAATTATTGGAGCCGCTGACCGATTCCATT
>JAZDEE010000022.1:0-7706 GCA_043809065.1 Candidatus Omnitrophota bacterium
GGTGAGTTTTTTCCGTTCCCTGGCCGCGGCAATCACCTTGCGCATATCCTCGGCTCCGGAGGCCACCGCGTTAATGGTTTCGAAACTGCGCCGGGTTGCCTTGCTGATTACATACGCCAGCGTGGTCTTGCCTGTTCCCGGCGGACCGTAAAGGATCAAAGAACTCAGCCGGTCGGCCAGAATGGCCCGCGGAAGCAGTTTACCCGCGCCTAAAATGTGCTTCTGCCCCACAACCTCCTCAAGATTACGCGGGCGCATACGCACCGATAAAGGCAGAGATTCGGCTTGTTCTTTCTGTGTTTCCCGGGTAAATAAATCCATGCGCTTTCTCTGGTAACGGAACGAGTGTAAGGCATTCTTTGAAGCCGCATACCTGCCTGCACAGCAGGCAACTCTGCTTTGCCTTCGCTTCGCGCCTGGCTTCGCAGAGTTTTTCTTCCCGAATATATTCGGCGAAGAAAAATAAAAAACCCCGCGCATGCCGTTTGAATTTGATAATTTTGAACTCGTTCTTTGAACGTGGGTACCTGCAATGATGTTTTGCGTTCCTTCAATAAATGAAGTTTACACGCCGCATCCTGACTTCGGTTCCCAATGTATTTTTTGTTAGCTCAAAACTTATCAAACCATCACGCACATGGCAGGGAATCTATTTAGATTATATCATACTTTACCAGTAAAAACAAGACTCTGCCTTTTTTCAGCGCAAATTGATTCTTTTGTAGCGACGCAAAATTTTGCGTCTCTACTATCTTACCTGCGCCTTCAGTTCACTAATTAACGCCTGGCGAATCTCTCCGTGCAATTTATCCACTTCTTCGGCAGTCAACGTCCGCTCCTGACTGCGGTACTCTATAGAATAAGACAATCCCCGGCAATCGGGAGGTATTTGTCCGCCCAAATACTGGTCAAAAAGTACAATGTCCGCCACTAATTCCCTGCCCTTCTTTTTGACTGCCGCTGTTATCTGTTCCGACTTCAGATCAAACGGCACAATTAAAGAAACATCCCTGGTCATGGAAGGAAATCTGGCCAAAGGCGCAAACTTCTTTTCCAGACAAATATATTTAATTACTTTATCAACTTGCAGTTCCCCGGCATAAACCGGACAATCTATATCAAAGCTTTGCAACACGTCCTTGTGCACCTCTCCCAGCGCGCCAATCAATTCTTTTTCTATATAAAGATACGCGCAGCAGCCCAAAACAAAAGGCCTGGTGTCGGCTTGTTGCCAAGTAAACGCCTTGACTCCCAATTTATCCAACAACGTTTCCACTATTCCTTTCAAGTCAAAAAAGGAATATCCTCCCGCTTTCCGCGCCCAGTGATCGCTATCTTTCCCGGCTAAAGCCAGACATAAATTATTGACTTCCGAGATGTCTTTTTCCCCGCGGCTGCCCTCGGCTTCGCCGAGAGGCGAGCGCGTGGCCGGCTCGAGATAAACCCGGCTTAATTCAAACAGTTTCAGGTTCGTATTGTTACGATTGAGGTTCATCTGCAGGGCATTCAACATCCCGGCCAGCAAGGTGGGACGCATAATCTCTTGTTCCGAGCTTAAGGGATTGCCCACGGCTGCGATATTATCCGCGGGCCATTTTAACTTTTCCAGACTCTGCCGGCTAATCAAACTATAACTCAGCATTTCACTGAGTCCTAAAGAAGCAAGAATTTGTCTGATCAACGCCTGCCGCGTTTCCGTTTCTAATTCCGCGCTGCTGATTGGTTCGGCGCCGATAGTTCGGCACAATGACGCGGTACTCAAAGGAATCTTATCATAACCATAAAGCCGGGCGACTTCTTCCACTAAATCCGCCTCGCTGCCGACGTCCATCCGAAAAGAAGGCGCCTGGGCAGTCAAACTGTTTTTGGATGCCCGCGTAATAGAAAAATCTAACCTTTCCAAACTCTTTTTAATCTGTGCCGGCGGTATTTTTACTCCCAATAGCTCCTGGACTCTCGAGTAGCGCAGCCGAATTTTCTTTGCCCCGGCAGGCTTTGTGCCTGTATCCATCAACCGGCCGCAAGATATTTCCGCCCCCCCGGCTAAGTCGTTGATCAACCCGGTTGCCCGCCGGGATGTCCAATATACGTTTTCCCACTCCGCGCCTCTTTCAAAATGGTATGACGCTTGCGTAACCAGCCCTAACTTGCGCGAAGCGTTATGGATATTCAAAGGGGTAAAATACGCGCTTTCCAATAAGATATTGGTGGTTGCTTCGCTTACTTCGCTATCCTTGCCGCCCATAATTCCGGCCACGGCCTGCGGAGCAGAGGCATCGGCAATAACTAAAATAGAAGGGTCCAGTATTCTCTTCACCCCGTCCAGAGTAACTATTTCTTCCCCCTCCCGGGCAGCGCGCACAACGATTTTCGGCCCCTGCAATTTATCCAGGTCAAAAATATGCAGAGACTGCCCCGATTCCAGCAGGCAAAAATTAGTAATATCAACCAGATTATTCACGGCGCGCACACCCATCATCTCCAGACGCTGCACGAGCCACGCCGGAGAAGGAGCCACTTGGACATTTCTGATTATTCTGCCGATATAACGCGAACACAACGACTTGGCCTGAATCTGAATAGGTAATGTCCAATCCGCCTCTTTCGGCAACGCGGAATAAACGGGAAGCTTCAGTTTTTTGCCGGTAATAGCCGCGATTTCCCGGGCAATGCCAATCATACCCAGCCAATCGGTACGGTTAGGAGTTACCTCTATTTCCATTATGCTGTCTTCCTGCGCAGTGGTTAAAGAAGTCACTTCCAATCCGGCTATCGTCAGCTTATCCGCCAGCTCTCCGGCGCTAACGCTTATATCCACATAATCTTTAAGCCAATTGTAGGATACTCTCATTATATGCGCTCCTTTACAAACGCATTTAGTCTCGTTACAGTTTTAAATCCGAAATCAATTTCTAAAAATTCGAAGCACGAATATCGAAATCCGAAACAATGTTCAAATTTTCCAAATACCAATGACCCAAAACAAACATTTTTTGGTTTTGAACATTATAAAATTGGGACATTCGGATTTGTTTCGAATTTCGATATTCGGATTTCGGATTTAATTACTTAAATTTTTCCGAAAAGCAAAAATGGCTCTATCTGTAAATTTATGAATTTCGTCCGTATTAGAACTGTTTTAAAAACCGCACATCATTCTCAAAAAACATGCGGATGTCGGTAATGCCGTATTTCAACATCGTGATCCGCTCCACGCCCATCCCAAAAGCAAACCCCTGCCAAACGTCGGTATCATATTTGACCGCGGCAAACACATTGGGATGGACCATTCCCGCCCCCAATATCTCCAGCCAGCCTTTACCGGAACAAACGCGGCAGCCTCGCCCGCCGCAAATAATACAGGAAATGTCTATTTCGGCGCTGGGCTCGGTAAAGGGAAAGAAATGCGGGCGAAAGCGCATTTTGGTTTTCTGTCCAAACAATTCCCGCAAGAAAACGGACAGCGTGCCTTTTAAATCGGCAAAGGTAATATTTTTATCCACCGCCAGCCCCTCGATTTGATGAAACATAAAAGAATGGCTGGCATCAGTAGCATCGGGCCGGTATACTCTGCCGGGAGCGACAATTTTCAAAGGAGGCGGCTGTTTTTCCATCACCCTAATCTGCACCGGTGAAGTCTGACTGCGCAGCAGTCGTCCGTTATTTAGATAGAATGTATGAAAGGTTTCCCGGGAAGGATGCCCGGACGGAATATTCAACGCTGTGAAATTATAATAGTCGCTTTCGATCTCCGGGCCATCGGCCACTTTAAATCCTAACTTAATAAATATCCGGCTGATTTGCTGCTGCATCTGCGTCAGCGGATGGATACTGCCCAAATCCCGCTTAACGCCGGGCATAGTAACATCTATCCGCTGTTTCCTGTTTTCCTCCTGTTGACACAGCTGGATGGCCTTTTCCTGTAAACGCGTTTCCAGATTTTTCTTGAAATTATTCGTCCATCCGCCTACATCCGCCCGGTATTGTTCCTCAACCTGCGGAACCAATTTAAACAATTGCGCGGCCAGTCCATTCCGGCTCAAATATTTATTTTTGATCTCCTGCAGTTCTCTTGCCTTTTGCGCCTTTTCGATCAGCTCTTGAGCCTCAAAAGCCGCCTACTCAATTTTTTGCTGAATATCGTTTATTTGCTGAGGAATCTTTTCCATCGCTAATGCTCCCCGTTCCGAGTAACTTCCCCTGACTGTTACCGCTTATGTCACAGTCTGCTCTTCTTGCGCTGTTGCTGCCGATGATACACTAAATGCATTATAGCTAAAACAATAGCAAGAGATGCTAAATTTTTGCTCAGTATAAGCCTCCGTGGATCTACCGGATGAACAGCCGCACTGCCTCGTCCCACAACAGCAATGTTTTCCGCGTGAATATCCACCTCGCTGTTATGTGCCGGGCAGGCGCGGTGAAACACGCCTTGAACCAGCACCTGGTCGCCTGTAAAGTTATAGCAGCCTTTATATTTTATCTTTTGGGCCAGTTGGTTAGGACACAACACACCGATAGCAATATTCTTTTGCTCGCAGATATTCAACCAAACATAATCCCGGTCTTTTGGCGATACGCTTTTACCAACAGAATTCGCGCGGCCATTAATAATATCGCCAATGACCTCTCCCTGAATAACGACTGTTCGACCATCGTACTTTTGCGTATGACTGACCAATTCGGTAATCGAAACTACTTCGGCTGCCTGGGCGCCGGCGCCCAGGCCAAAAAAGATACATAGTCCCAAAATTACCTTTATTCCCACGATAAATTTATCTGCCTTTCACTAAAGCAATTATAGTGCCGATAAAAGCAAAGACGGACACAAATTCCAGTCTTCCCGCCCACATCTGAAATATATAAGTAACTTTTAACGCCAGCGGCATAGCGGGAGTAGTAATCCCGCAGGAAAGCCCTACATTGGCCCCCGCCGATACCGACTCAAAGAGGGCTAATTCTAAAGGATAGCCGGCCAAAATTCCGGCCGCCGTTCCTATTAAATAAAGCAGCAGATAGGAGAAGACAATCAATGCCGCTTGACTGAGATACTTTGAGCTTACCACAATATCCTTTATATGATGTATTTTATTTACGAGCACCGCGCTGCGCGGCAGCATGGTTCTTTTCACATCCGTAAGCAACGCTTTAAAAAGCATGCCTATCCTTAATACTTTAATCCCGCCGGCAGTAGAACAAGCCCCCGCGCCAATAGCCATACAAAGCGTAATCCCCAGTAAAGATAAATGATTCCATTCGACGGCAAATTGAGAAGGATATATAGTCATAAAGCCTGTGGTAGTATGCGCGGAAAGCACATGATAAAACCCTTTACAAAATATCCCCCAGGGATGAGCATAAACCGCGGCGGCTTTTAATCCTACCGCCGTCAAGGCAAACAACCCCACCACCGTAATCGAAAATGTTACGGTCTCCAGATTTCTCCAGATTTCCCGGCGCTTCCCGCTCCATAACACATAATGCAGACTAAAATTGATACCGCCTAATATCATTAAAAATATAGTAATGAATTCAAACCAAAAATTATGGTAATAAAGTATATTTTGCGACTGGGGGGCAAATCCGCCGGTATCCCAGGCAGCCATCGTTACGCATAGGCTATGCAAAAACGCCCTCTCCGGCGGCATCCCGGAAAAAAACGCGCTGAAAAACAAGGCCGCGGTGCCCAAAAAAAGATAGACCAAACTAACCAGCCAGATAAATCGCGCCGTCTGCACTACATTAGGTAAAATCTTTTCGTCCCTGGCCTCCCCCACATAAATCGGCAAAGCGCTGGCCGCCCCCCGGGCCAAAAAAATCAGGGCAATCACCATAATACCCTGCCCGCCGATATACATCGTCAGATGCCTCCATAAATTATGGGCGTAAGAAAGATGGTCCAAATCCTGCGCTAACGTCAATCCGGTAGTGGCAAACCCGCTCATCGTCTCAAAACAAGCATCCAGGTAACTACCCCAATGCCGGCTGAGATACAGCGGAATCGCGCCAAAAAACATGGCCAATAACCACGACAACGCGACAATTACAGCTCCATGCTTCCAGGTGGGCTCTTTACGCGTCCCGCAGATAAACATTAAACAATATCCGGCAATGACGCAGGCGGATATGCCGATGACAAAATCTATGAAAGGAACGACTTCCCGAAATAAAAAGGCGGCCGCGGCCGGAATCAGCATCAACATCCCGATGCCTAAAAGTATTTTGCCGCTGTATTGTCCAATAATTTTAATATCTTGCGCTTGTGGCCGAAGAATCATTATGGTTTTCCTTCTATCCCGCGACTAACCAGGAGACAGCGAATACCGCCAGCACCATAAAAAGCGCCATTGCCAATTCCGTGCATATTCCTAAAATTACACGGAATATATGGCCCAATATCTTGTTATGTCTCACTATATCTGGCATTTCACGTCCGGGAATTTCGGCCAATCAAAACAGCCAGAAGGTCCTGTTCATTTTCAATAGCCGTTAAAGCAATAACATCATCTTTGGCCAATAAAACCGTCTCCCCCCGGGGAATAATCACATCTTCCCCTCTGATGATAGCGACTAAAACAGCGGCGCGCGGCAATTTTATGCCCATGACTTGTTTATTGACGCAAGGAGAATCATTCGTCAAATCTACTCGCACTAAAGCAAGTTTGCCCCGTTTAAACGTCATTAAGGTCACCAGGTCGTCTAAGGAAACTTCCTGTTCTATAATTTTAGCAATGATGGCCGTGGAATCCACGGCCACATCAATACCAATTTCGTTAAATGTATGCGTATTTTTGGGATCGTTTACCCGGGCTACAGTCCGCTTAACTTTAGTAAACTGCTTAGCCAGCTGACAAACCATTAAATTAACCTCATCACTGCCTGTAACAGCAGCTACAATATCGGCGCGGTCTATGCCGGCATCCGTTAAAAATTTTAAATTGCACCCATCCCCATTAATTACCAGCGCATTGTTCAGGTGTTTGGCGGCCTCTTCACAAAGAGATAAATCTTTCTCAATAATGCTTATCACATGTTCGGACCCGAGAAGTTCCCTGGCCAAATAAAAGCCTATTTTCCCGGCGCCAACTATGACAATATACATTTGTGTCCTTTCAGGCAGACGTAGAGACGCAAAATTTTGCGTCTCTACAAAAGAATAAACCCGGAATCATCAGACATCGAAAAACTTCTTTATTTTAGACAGGTTTTCCGTTCTTACTACAGCAATTAAGACATTGCCTTTTTCCACTTTGTCCGATAACTGCGGGATAACGATATCTTCTTTATTTTTAATAATAGCGGCGACAATCAGAGCGCCGGGCAGATTTAATTCCTCAACTCTCTTGCCGGCAATCTTTTCGCCTACCGGCAATTCCATTGTATCTACAAATCTGTTTTCCAGAAGAAAATTACTGAATTTGCTCTCAATGATTTTATTCCTTATCGTTGAGGCAAGAAGCGCCGTGCTATTGACTATCTCAATCCCCAGCCCCGTATAAACAGAACTGTACTGAGGGTCGTTTATTCTGGCAATTACCTTGGCAATATTAAATATTTTTTTGGCAACCTGTCCAGACATAATATTGGCATTATCGCTGTCGGTAACAGCGCAAAAGGCATCAGTCTGTTCAATGCCGGCCTCTTTCAGCAGGTCCACATCAAAACCATTGCCTGTAATAGTCAGCCCGTTAAAATCCGCGCCCAGG
>JAZDEE010000023.1:0-3572 GCA_043809065.1 Candidatus Omnitrophota bacterium
AATGTGTTATCAAAGAACGTATAATCCTGCCGGCAATATGCCCGCGGGTATTTACAATAAATATTTGCTGCCGCTGTATCCTTATTTACGGCGTATCATAGTTCATGGGGGAGAGCCGACTATCATGCCTAATTGCAGGGAACTGATGCAGGTTCTTGACCAGTATCCTGATATCAGGTTTGAGTTTTCCACAAACGGTATTTGCGTGGATGAGTTCTGGATGGGGGTTTTCATGGAACGGGCTGATTCGATTAAGTTTTCGATCAACGCGGCTACGCCTAACACCTATGACCGGATCATGAAGTATGGTGATTTTAATAAAGTGCTCGGGAATGTCCGGAGGATCACCAAAGTAAAGATCAATAAAAAGCCAGCAGTTCTAATATCAACCGTGCTTCTCAGGCATAATGCCAATGAGATTGCCGAATTTATTGATCTGGGGTATGAACTGGGAGTGGATAATGTCAAGTTTTCTGTAGACCCTGTTTTAAGTTTTTATAAGCTTACGGCTAAAGACGTCCGCAGGGAGCTTGATAAAGCCCTTAGGGTTATTGAACGTACGGGTATGGCGGTTAAAGGTTTGAATGTTATAGCAAGATATGTTAATTATCCCTGGAGTGAAGGAGACGTGGAGCGTCGGGTTGAAAGGTGTCTCTCTCCATTTACGAAGCTTATAGTGGATCGGTCGGGGGATGTGCGTGTTTGTTGTTACACGTGGAGAGTTCTGGGTAACATACACAAGTCAAGTTTGAAAGAGGTTTTAGAGAACTGGCAGCGAAAGCGGTTACAGCAAATGACGGCCTCCGGAGATCATTCCTGGTGTGCGCCATATTGCCCGAATAATCCAGCGCCTAGAAAAATGGCGCAATTCAACAGATACTTTTATTTGTTACGCCGGAACCCCGGAGAATTTCTGACGGATATCATACATCGATTAGGTATAAGAAGATATTTATGAAAAAG
This sequence comes from Candidatus Omnitrophota bacterium, assembly GCA_043809065.1. Classification (GTDB taxonomy): domain Bacteria; phylum Omnitrophota; class Gorgyraeia; order JAFGHF01; family JAZDEE01; genus JAZDEE01. Next base: position 964 of record JAZDEE010000023.1, read on the forward strand.
ACCATTCTGATAACAGGAACATCCAGCGGTTTGGGCATGTCTATGGCAGCGCGGCTGGCTTCCCGCGGGTATAGAGTTTATGCCACCATGCGGGACATCTCTCGTCAAGACGATCTGGTGAATGAAACGCGCAGGCGCGGAGGGATTTCCAATCTGACTATCTTTAAGATGGATGTGACGTCTCGTGTGTCCATTCAGGAGGCGGTCGCGGCAGTTACGGAGGATGGAAATGGTCTTGATGTGTTGGTTAATAATGCAGGCTATAATACCAAGGGGTTTTTTGAAGATTTGAGCGATGAGGATATTCGCGCTCAGTTTGAGGTGAATTTTTTTGGCGCGCTGAATGTAACGCGAGAAGTTTTGCCGCTTATGCGTCCGCGCCGCCGGGGCCTGATCATCAATATGTCTAGCATGGCGGCGTTCTACGGGAAGCCGGTGTCTAGTGCCTATGTCTCGAGCAAATGGGCACTGGAAGGTTTTACAGAATGCCTTGCCATGGAACTTATGCCGCTGGGGATCAATATTGTTCTGGTCGAACCAGGTTCTTACAGGACAAAGATCCTGGATAATATTCGCTGGGCCAGGGATTTTGACAATCCCACCAGCCCGTATTACGAAAAAAGTCAGCAGTATCGATTCTTTCTTCAAAGTGTTGCATTGAAAAACCGCAGGGATCCCGAAGAAATGGCGGTTGTGGTTGAACGTCTCATTGAAAGCGATAGGCCTCGGTTTCGCACCAGCATCGGATTATACTCTAAACTTCTTGCTATAGCGGTCAGGGTTCTGCCGTTCAGGCTTTACGCCCGGCGTTTTTATAGGAACTGTTTTGTCTGTTTCAAGAGGTGATATTTGGAAAAAATACCCGGAAAATTTTTATACGGATTATGCCTTGCGTTGATTTTTCTGGCGGCGTTATCGCTCAGGACCCATGGGCTCTCAAAGTATGATTTATGGGTTGACGAGATAATTACGAAGAAATACTCATATAATGAGTTGAGCGCAAGGGCGACTAGGATGGAGATTTCTCCTAGGGCGTGCTTTTTTACTCTGTTGGAAAATGATTGGCAAGCGCCGGGGTATTATGGTTTGGTGTGGCTGTATAGTTATTTTTTTCATAACGCTATGGCTTTGCGCTGGATGTCTGTTGTGATAGGGTTATTGGGGTTGATGATTTTTTATCTTATATCGCGGCAAATTCTATGGAGATGGGAAGCGCTGGGGGCTTTCGTTATAATGGCAGCGAGCCCGTTTCACATATGGCATTCCCAGGAGGCCCGGCCATATACAACCATCAGTTTTTTTTCTCTTTTGGCTGTTTATTTTCTTATGGGTGCTGCCAGAACAAACAAATGGCTGTGGTGGGCCGCGTTCTTGTGCGCGGGGATCGCGGCGGTAGCTATGAGTTATTATTCCATTGTGTTATTTGCAATGGTTGGATTCGTTTCCTTAAACAAAAGGAGCGGTCTTTTACTTTTTCGTGGCACGCTATTTCTGGCGTTGATTGGGGCAGCCGTTATTCCCTTAGTTCCGGGGTTGATAGCTAAGATTAATTACATATATTATGGCGCGTTTTGGCTTAGGCCTCCAACGTTAAGGGTATTATTGTTTTCGCCTCTCGTGTTTACGGCAGGGTATCTCGCATACCCCTGGCAAATGGCTTTTGGATTTCTTTTATGCTGGCCACTGCTTGTACGGGGGATGTTTGTTTTTTTTCGGGAAGAAAAGGAAAAGTTTATATTTATCCTTGCCTGTTCATGCCTGCCGGTATTTCTGATCTTTTTAGTTTCCCGATGGGGGATGCCCATTTATCTTGACCGCCAGTTGATAGTTTTTGCTCCGTTCTTTTATTTGTTTATGGCCCGTGGGGTTGGAAGCATTAAAGGAAAAGCCTTTAAGACGGGGTCTATATTCCTGATGGGAATTTTCTTAATTATGGCCCTAGTGAATTATTATCAGGGCACGATTTACTGTTACAAGGATAGATTGGGAGATTTTTATCCGGGTGTTCATCCGCGAAAAAATTACGGAGATATCATGCGTAAGGTTATTGATGAATTACGCCCCGGTGACACAATCGTGACCCCCGACATGCAGTCTAGGACTATTGTCCAGTGGGTCTTATGGGGTAACCCAGCGACATCAAAAAAGGCCCTACATATTTTTATTTTTAGTCTCAAGACTCTCCTTGAGTATGAGAAGCAGTTTTTAAAGGATAGCAAAAAGGAAGTCCGCGCGCTAGCATTCGATGACCGAGATCTATACGGAGTTTTCTATTATTCCCAGATTCCTCAACTTAGAAATATTAAGGAAAGAGATTTTGAGCTGCAGCGCGTTTGGTTTATTTTTTCATCATGGGATAAGAATGCCATTTTTGACAAAAATGTGGGTTTTGTCAGAAAGACTTTACAGAATAAATTCAGAAAAACTAAGTCTTTTGACCAAGATGGTTTTTTTGTCGAGTTGTATGAAAAAAAAGACGTCATAGGGCGATAAGAGGAGAGACTGTGCATTGTTTTAAACCGTTTTACAGGATGCAGGTGGCGCCTGACCGGGAAGGGAATGCGGTCATTGCCTCATGTTATTATAACCAATACCTGCTGGGGAATCGT
>JAZDEE010000024.1:0-2164 GCA_043809065.1 Candidatus Omnitrophota bacterium
ATATCGGGAATCTTTCCTTTTATATCGAGCGGCATTGTTATAAGGCCGTCATCATCTGCAAGATATTTAAGTTCCGGCGCGACTCCTTCAAATGCTCCGGACAGGTCTTTTGGTATAAAAAAATCCGAGCTAATCTGTAAACTCTGGTCTATCATGCCGATAGACCCCCTGCTCACTAGATAGAAAGCATCTGATTCCACCCGAAGTTTATCAAAAAAAATCTTGCCGTCTCTTATTTTAAAATCCGCATTGACCGGCTTAAATACGGTGTAATTCCGGCTCAAAAGCCCGCCGTATTTTTCAGGCAGGTTATCTTTTAACTTCTGAACAAGATCCGGCAGCATGCTCAGCTTATCCAGCGCGGCCTTTAAAACATTCATATTCTCCAATACCGCTTTTTCCATTTTCATGGTTCCGGCCGCGGTTAATGTTTCTAACATATCCTCCCGCGACAGGCTGTTAATTAAAATATTCATGTTTAAATCAAGCGAACACCTGAAACTTGGGCTAGCGCCGGGATTTACCGTCAGTTCAGGCACGAATAATCTTTGAATCACGATATCCCTTTTTAGAAGCGGCGGGATTTTCACGTTCACGCTGAGATTTTTTGCTTTTAATAACGCCATATCCCATGTCTTATCCTTGTCTTTTATGGCAATACCTCTTGCTTCGATCCCAAACCCCCGCCAAAGGCCAAGAGAGATATTGTCTATCATCACGTCCTTGCCCATGGATTCTTCCAGTTTCGCTATCAACGCGCCCCTGTAGCGGTTGGCGTCAAAAGTAAACATGAACAAGGCGGCCGCAGCCGCGAGCACCAACGCTAAAACGAAAATTATGATTAGAATTTTTTTCACCCGGCTTCTTCCTTCCTGATTACATATCCCGCCCTTTCTACCGGAAGATAGTCTCTTAAAGCAGAAAGGGCGGGGTTCATAGGTCAAAAACCTACATTGAAACCCGTGTCAAAAGTTACGTCCGGGCTCGCCGCGGAGTTTATATTTTCGGTAAAGGCGAAATGCCAGGACATGTTTTCTTTTTCTTTAAATTTATAATTAACGCCGAGTCCCACATCTATTCCGGGATCATCCAGGGCATTGGTTTCGCTGGAAGGATATGGCGTGGAATTTCCTGTAACCTGAGCCACCATGGAAATCCTGTCCGTGAAAAAATACTCCATGCCTAACATCCCGGAAAAGATCTCTTTTTTCATGTCCAGTACGCTGAAGAAACTCGGCTTTTTTATGAATACCGCGTTAAGGCCGCAATAGACGCGTATCCTTTTAAAAAATGACTTATCCGCGACCACGCCCATGCCATAATCAAATTCTCCGCTGCCCGTCAAATCCTTTTTCCTGCCCGTCGGAAATTTCACCGCGGATCTGAAAGAAATATTGGGCATATAAGAATATTCGGCTTCTTCCATGACCTGATATTTAGCTTTCAATACAACGTCGCCAAGCCCTTCGGAAGCATGTTTCCCGCCGATCAATTCCTGATTGTTATAAATAAAAGAATAATTATAATTATAAGACCCCTGACGCGTCCTTGAACGCGGGGTTGTCGCGCCGACAGTATCCTCAAACCCCTCAACAAGCCCGTCAAGATATCCGGCCGATAAGCTTAAATACGGCACTTCCAGCCCGGCCTCAAGTTTTTCGGAAAGGCCGTATCTCAAGTCCAGAGCCATCCTGGAAACCTCCGCGTCAATATTTATGTTGTATAACGACGTGACCGGGGTAAAACAGCTGACTGTTACATTTGAAACAGAGTATCCGGCATTGATGTCGAATTTATTCTGTTCCGTAACATTTGCCTTATCCGGCTCCATTTGCAGGTAAAATAGGTAGAGCGGCATCTGGTTGCGTATCGGGATGGGCCCTGTTTTCGCGAACGCGCTTGTTGTCGCGCAAAATAAAAAAAAGAATGAGATAAACGCGGCTGATATTCTATGTCTTTCCAATATTTTTTCCTCCTTGCCGGGTCTTGAAAAAACCTATTTTATATGGTATAATTGTTATAGCCGATAAGGGCAAACCCTAGAGAAATCAGGGGGCGCAAAGCCTACAGGCCTAAGTTATTATGACAAGCCGTAACCAAATGGTTAGTTAGGCAGTCAGTAATAATATGGCGGCTGGGTTGCCGAGCGATGAAAAGCCGAAGC
>JAZDEE010000025.1:0-2179 GCA_043809065.1 Candidatus Omnitrophota bacterium
AAAAAGCAATACCCCCCGGCGGATAACATCCCGGCGGATGAAAAATGACACTGCTCCCGTGAAAAAAGGAATTAAAATTAAGGCAAGAATCATTCCCGTCTCTCCTGTCTTGTCCCCATCCAGTCCTTAAGTTGGGAAAGATACTGCGTGTCAATATGGTCAAATTCGCGGCTGATATGAAAAATAGCAATGCCCATCACAAACACAGCGACGAAAAGATCCAGCAATATTGCCGATTCTACTAACAACGGCTGTTCCACCAATAAAGCTATCCCGAAAATGTATATCCCGTTTTCCAACACCAGATACCCCAGCACCTGCGTTAAGGCCTTGACCCGGCTGACAATGATAAACATCCCTGTAAGAATGGTAGAAAAAGCAACCGGCACTACCCACGGAGAAAAGACCGCCGCAGGCAGAGGCAGGCGCCGGCTTAACCAAAAAGACACTAGAAACACCGCCAGACAAATCATCATGGAAAGAGGATAGCCGACTAACGGTTCAACCTCTTTTTGCACATCCGCCTCACGCTGGGCACGAAATAAAAGCTGGGGAAAAACAAAACCTTTTAAGATGATGCTTACCAGCGAAAAAACTGTTGTCTCTACCAGGGCGTTGTTCACGGTCAGGAGGGTATGCGATGATTTAACTATCAGCGTCAAAAAACCTGCCATAATGCCCTGGACAGCGACTAATTGAATGCAGGTGGAAATCCGGCCGGAGGCAGCTATCAGCAAATTCACCAGAACAACGGAAATAATCAACAAATCAGCCCACGAACTCATTGTTATACCTTCATTTGAAAAATTAAAGCTAAAATCGCCAGAGATAAACCAGCTACAAGGAAGTGCGGCACCTTGATCAGGCGCAAGCGGGCAAACACTGATTCAATAATCCCGATGATTACCGCCAGCAAAATCATACCCAGACAAAATAACAAAAAATTCACCCCCCATAAAGCGCTGCGCAGCGGAAAAATTACACCAACTAAAAGACTCCCCAGCAGCCAAAATTTCAAAGCCGCGCAAGAAAATATATAAGCAAGTTCAACGCCGCCGTGGTCTAAAACCATGACCTCATGGATCATCGTCAGTTCCAAATGAGTATTGGGATCGTCAACGGGTATACGGGCATTCTCCGCCAAAAAAACAATCAAAAGCGCCGCGGCAACCAGCGCTAAAACCGGTCCGGACGTTCTCCATGAATCAATGGTCAACGCGGAAAATATCCCGGAAAGAGACAGCTGTCCCGTTTCCCGGGCCAAGGCCGCTAAACTTAAAAACAGAGCCGGTTCGGCAAAAATGGCAAACTGTACTTCGCGGCTCGCCCCCATTCCGGTAAAGCTCGACCCGGTATCCAAGGCAGCCAGCACCGTAAAAAACCTCGTCAATCCCAGCAAATAAACCACTAAGACTAAATCGCCGTCGAATGAGAAAAGGGCGGGCCGCCCGGCAAAAGGCATCAATAATCCGGCCGCAAGAACAGCGCTTATGCCCACAATAGGGCCGGCTGTAAAAAGCCAGGTGGTCGTCCGGCTATACACCGCCCCTTTATGCAATAACTTAAAAATGTCGTAATAAGACTGCAAAAGCGGCGCGCCTTGTCTTCCGGCAAAAAAGGCCTTGGCGCGGTTAACTACCCCCAACAGAAAAGGCGAAAAAATAATAACCAACAAAAAGCGGATAATAGCGCTCATATTCATAATCTCACCAAAGTTTCCAAATCAGCATGGCTAATAAAGAAATCAATATGTATAAAATATAAAACTGCAAGTGGCCATGCTGGAACCGGCGGCATCTCTGAGCTATGCGGCTGGCGCACTCAGATAACCAATGATATATCCGTTGAAATACATCCGGTGTTTCGGCCGCGAAAGAGGCCCGGGCAGGAAAATATTCTCTCAACTGAGGCGAATGCTTCCGCGTCTTCAAAACCGCGGCGAAGAAATCCACCAGGGGCTGCGCAAACGATGAAGCGGAATATTGCATACGCGCGGCCGGCTGAGCATACCCGCAATCCCAGGTCAACCCCTTTTCTACCTTGCGCCTGCTGAGCAGTTCCCGCCGCAGTATTACTAAAATCAAAAAGAACATTATAAGACAAAGGGATATGCTGATAATATATTTTAACGGCATAATCAGCGCGGCAATATTTCCTGAATGTTTAAAGGAGAAAAACC